>JAYTHN010000356.1:0-10653 GCA_043732505.1 Methylotenera sp. | reverse complement strand
AAAAGTCGTCAGCAGAGTATTACGTTTAGTCAGCGTTTGTTGATTGGTAATCCAATAGGTTTTATAACCCGCTTGCTTCATCATATTGATCAGTGAAGGTTGCGTTAGGTATTAATCAGGTTGTTGCTCATCACCAAAAGTCAGCACCTGTTGTAACACCTCAATCGTATATGGGCGTGGTGAGACAACATCCGTATAGGCAAGCAACTCATTTTTCATGGCATCCAGCTTGGGTGTAGTTTTTCGAACATAGCCATATAATCTCATGCGCTGGCGATTAGTTGCTTCGCCAATCACTAAAATAAGCGTAGATGCTTGGCCTGCCAGGTCATCTTTTAGATTTTTTAGCGAAGGGATCTTCGCGTTTTGCGCAAATAATTCTTGCATATTGTTTAGCTGAGTTCTATAACTTATCAAACCAATCACAGCTTGCCAAGGTGCAGCTGGCTCCATTGCCGTCGCGAGTTTTTCGGCAGAATCTGTAAAGCTGCGGTGTTTAAGCAACATATTTTTAAAAATGGTGATGCGAATAACACGCTCACAATTAAAACAATCAAGATTACTTTCAATGGACTAGTGAGGTAAGCTGGCTTAATGCGCTTTCATAAATATAAAGCGACTGCACTATAAATAGTAAAGCCTGCCGACAACCCCCAACTAAAATAATTGCTGAGGTATTCAGAAGATTCAGCGGCATTTGATTCAAAAATGATAAATAGTACACTTTGCGAAAACTCTTAATGATAAATGTACAGATAGCCTAGACTCATCAAAGAAAAGAGTAATAAAATCAGCACAATCACGCCTGCAATGGTCCGACTCATTTTTGGAAAAATAATGGTTGGTATAAGTTATAACGTACTCATGAGTATGGCTGAGCGCATGCCGATAAAACGTGCAGTGCCAGTCGCTAAAATAATGAGATGGATAACACCTGAAAAGTACAAAAAAATAGATATTGCCAAGCCAATGCTACCCAGTCTGGTTTATTGGTGTGTGTTGTAACTTTATTGAGGCTTGCGTAAGACTAATTTTTATTAGCTATTGAGGCGATACTTTATCTTTATGAGGCATTATAAAGTTGATGTTGATGAATATAATTAATGACGTTATCAGGCATTAAATAGCGTGCTGAATGTTTGTTTTGTAAGGTTTTACGAATCGCAGTAGATGAAATATCCAATGCAGTCATGGGCTGCATTGTGATAAAGCCAGAGGCTGTGTCATGCAAATCATCGCCATTTTCTGTGTAATGATTATGCAAAAAAGCCTCTAATATTTTTGGTAAAGGCTGCTTTTCCGAAATTTTTTCTCCCAAAGCAACTTCTTTTACTAAAGTCCGAGGTCTTTGTACTAAGGCAATATGGCAGAGTTGAATCAACTTTCCCCATTGATGCCAAGAGTTGAGCTTGGTAAAAGCGTCGCTACCCATCAGCAGTACAAGGCTGATATTTTCTCCTAGTTCGTCCCTAAGACTTTGCAAAGTATCGACGGTATATGATGCGCCTGTTCTAAGTAATTCACGGTCGTCAAATGTAAAAAGTGAGTTATTGGCAATGCCTAAACTTACCATCTCTGCACGATGTTCAGCGCTAACAATTTGGGCAAGTTTATGAGGAGGATTTGCCGACGGAATAAATCGCACTTCGTCTAGATTGAGTACATCCGCCAGCTCTTGCGCCATGCGTAAATGGCCAAAATGAATGGGATTGAAAGTACCGCCAAGAATACCTATGATAGGTATTCGATTTTTAAGCTCTGACGTGACCGTCACCCAACACCACATATTTTAGTGAAGTTAAACCTTCTAAACCTACTGGACCACGTGCATGTAGTTTGTCTGTCGAGACGCCTATTTCAGCACCCAGACCATACTCAAAGCCATCTGCGAACCTTGTTGAAGCGTTTACCATTACGCTGCTAGAATCTACTTCACGTAAGAATCTGCGTGCATTTGTGAAATTCTCAGTCACAATCGCTTCAGTATGTTGAGACGAATGCTGGTTAATATGCATAATCGCTTCATCCAAACCACTGACCACTTTGCAAGAAATAATCGCAGCCAAATATTCAGTATAGTAATCTTCTTCAGTAGCTGGTTTTGCTTGCTTTACTAGCAAACAAGTTTCAGCACAACCGCGAATTTCAATGCCATGACCTATCAACATAGCCGCTAGTTTTGGCAACATTTGCGTAGCAACTGCGCGAGCAATCAAGAGAGATTCAGCTGTGTTGCAGGTGCCAAGCCGCTGTGTTTTACTGTTTTCCAAAACTCGTAGCGCTTTATCAAAATCTGATTCACTGTCAATATATACGTGGCAGTTGCCATCCAAATGCTTAATCACAGGAATACGTGCATCGTTAGAAATGCGCTCAATGAGACCCTTGCCACCGCGTGGCACTATGACATCTACATATTGTTTCATAGTGATTAACTCGCCCACGGCAGCGCGATCTGTAGTTTTTACTACTTGAATCGCAGTGGTCGGTAAACCAGAAGCCTCTAGACCCTCATGAACTAGCTTTGCAAGTGCTTGATTGCAATGAATAGCCTCGCTACCACCGCGTAAAATCGCTGCATTGCCAGACTTGATACATAGCCCAGCAGCATCGACCGTGACATTTGGCCGCGCTTCATAAATGATACCAATGACGCCAAGTGGCACTCGCATCTTGCCTACTTGTATGCCACTAGGTAGATATTTTAAGTCGTTTATTTCACCGATAGGGTCAGCAAGGCTCACGATTTGCTGCAAGCCTTCTACCATCGTGTTGATTGATTTTTCGGTAATGGTAAGTCTATCGAGCATGGCTTCGTCCAAACCACTAGCCCGCGCAGCATCTAAATCTAACTTATTAGCAGCGAGTAGTATGGATTTTTCGCGCAAAATTGCCGTAGAAATATAGCTCAAAGCTAAGTTTTTGGTATTGGTTTCCGCACTAGCCATAAGCCTTGATGCGGCCCTAGCGGCGATGCCCATGTTTTGCATGTACTGTTTGATATCTTCTGTCATATTCATTACTAATTATACTTTTTTTATACCAATTTTGTTTAGCGCACGCGCACTTTAGCTAAGCCAAAACACAGCCTAGAAATCTCCAGCCAAGCATCGCCAAGCATTACGCCTTTAGCAGTTTTATCAATATCCGCCAGTTTTTGTAAAGCCGCCTCAAGTTGGCGTAAGCTTAATCTTGCTATTGCACGTTTTACTAATATCTGTTTTTCGCCATAAATTCGCGCGCCAGTCATTGCACTCATTATATTTTCGCCACGCATCTCGGCTAGTTTAATACGCACTAAGGGGCGCAATGTCCACATCAACGTGTTCATCACAGTCACTGCATTCTCACCTTCATCTTGCAAACCTTGTAATACGCGAACTGTACGTGCTATGTCTCCGGCTAATACTGCTTCACCTAATTGAAACGCATCGTAACGCGATACATTAAGCACTGCCTCGCGCACAGTTTCATCAGTCAGCTCACCTTTTGGGTAAAGCAAGCCTAGTTTCTGCACTTCTTGATTAGCCGCCAGTAAATTGCCTTCTACCTGATGCGCTATAAAATCTAGCGTTTGCAAACTGGTATGCTGGCCTTGTTGCGCTAATCTGCCAGCTATCCATAGTGGTAAATCAGCCGCATTTATCTCATCTAAAGTGAGGGTAACTGCTTGTTTTTCAAGCGCTGTGAACCAGGCGCTATTTTTTGCATCACGCTCTAAAGTTGGCAAAATAATAATCACACTTGTGTCTTGCATCGCTTGGCAAGCTAATGCTTGCAGTGCCTTACCACCATCAATCCCTGGTTTTCCTGAAGGAATATTGATTTCTAATAATCGACGGCTAGAAAACAGTGAAATCGATTGACCGTAGGTTTGAATTTGCTGCCAGTTAAAAAAACGCTCTACAGTTAAACTTGTACGCTCATCAAACCCTTGTTTACGCCCCCCAGCGCGAATCGCATCTAAACATTCGCGTTGCGCGAGCGGCTCATCGCCCACCAGCACATATAGGCTTTGCAAGCCTTTAGCGAGATGTGCTTCAAGTTGTGCTTGAGCTAAGCGCATAACCTAACACTAGTTTTTAACAGCGGGTTTAATCGCAGTTAAGCGGCGTAATATTTCACGTATAGCATCAGTATGCATATCAGAATTTAACCTTGCTTCTTCATCAGCTTTACCTAACAAAGCATTATCGTTGTATGAAAAATCACGGCGCGACTGCACGGTTTGTAACTCACTCCAAGTTGGGCTGCTAGGCTCACGCGTTCTAAAACTAGCCCGATAATTGAGCTCATATTCACGTACCAAACCACCACCACTTAAAGACAAAATACGCTTTTCATTTACTTCTCCCATCATTTCTAACAGTAATTCTGCATTTTCAACAGTATCAACCACTTGAATACCATTAGCCTTGAATGACCGTTTAAGATCTCTAGAAATAGTGAGTGTACTTCCTTGAATATATAAAGTTTTGAAAGACAAATCTGCATTACCACGCAATTGAAATCCGCAGGCAAAAAGCGCAAAAGTTAACGCTAGAGTAAATATTAGCGTAGCTTTTGCGCTATAGCGATATAGTAAATTTGAGCGAATTCTTTGCATGCTTTACCCCACAACAATATTGATAAGTTTGTTCGGTACCACGACAATCTTACTTATAGTCATATTATCTTCAATGAATTTTTGCACAAAAGGCTGTTGTAACGCTAGCATTTCTAATGTTTCTTTAGCTGCTGTTTTAGCCACTGTCATACTGCCGCGCAATTTACCATTCACTTGAATCATATACTCAACACTATCTTGCACTAGCGCTGCCTGATCTGCCACGGGCCAACCAGCATCCAGTAAGTGACTCTGTGGGCAAAGCTCTACCCATATGGCTTGACAAATATGCGGCACGATAGGCGAGAGTAGTAATGCCACATTTTGTAATACTTCTTGGCGCACACTTCTAGTCATGTCATCATTCGCTTCAATTTTTGCAAGTGCATTCATCAATTCCATTACCGATGAAATCGCCGTGTTAAAGCTATGCCGACGACCATAATCATCAGCCACTTTTTCTATGGTTTGATGTAATTGTAAGCGCATGGCTTTAAGTTCTGATGTTAATTCACCCGTTTGGTAGGCTGGTACAACACCTAATTCAACATGGTCATGTACGGCCTTCCAAACTCTGCGTAAAAAGCGATTCGCGCCTTCTACGCCGCTATCAGCCCACTCTAGACTTTGTTCTGGTGGTGCGGCAAACATCATAAATAGGCGCGCAGTATCTGCACCATATGTATCAATCAATGTTTGAGGGTCTACGGTATTACCCTTAGATTTGCTCATTTTAGAGCCATCTTTTAGCACCATGCCCTGGGTAAGCAATTTGGTGAATGGCTCGTCATTTTTGATTAAACCAACATCGCGCATCAGCTTGTTAAAGAATCGGGCATACAACAAATGCAAAATGGCATGCTCAATGCCGCCCACATATTGGTCAACTGGTAACCAGTAATTAGCGCGTTCATCTACCATTGCTGTATTGCTATCAAAGCTCGCATAACGGGCAAAATACCAAGATGATTCAAAAAAAGTATCTAATGTATCTGTTTCACGAGTCGCTTTACCACCGCAAGTAGGGCAGGTGGTTTCATAAAAATTAGGATCTTTTTTAATCGGTGAGCCAACGCCATCCATCACTACATTTTCTGGCAACACAACAGGTAATTGATCAGTAGATACTGTCACTTCCCCACATTTATCGCAGTGAACGATAGGAATAGGACAGCCCCAATAGCGCTGGCGAGAGATACCCCAATCACGTAAACGATACTGTGTACGTTTTTTTCCTAGATTTTTGGCTTCCAAATCTGTTGCAATAGAGTCGAAAGCTTCTTGATATCTAAGGCCGTTATATTTACCAGAATTCAGTAGAGTGCCATCAGGTAGTTCACTATATGAAGCTTTCCAGCGCTCTGCATCAAACGCATATAATCGCTGCCTGATTTCTTCATCCCATTGAATACCAGCATTCATATATGGATGCTCAATTACCTGCCTGATTGATAATCCATATTTTTCAGCAAACTCAAAATCACGTTCATCATGCGCAGGTACAGCCATTACGGCGCCCTCACCATAGCTCGCTAATACATAGTTTGCCACCCATACTGGTAATAGTTCGCCATTTAATGGATGCGTCACAAACAGTCCAGTATCCATACCTTTTTTCTCAGCCGTCGCAACATCTGCTTCTGCCACGCTACCTCGTTTACATTCGGTGATAAAATCAGTAAGTTTAGGATTTGTTTGCGCAGCAAAAGTCGCAAGTGCGTGCTCTGCCGCAACTGCCACATAAGTCGCACCCATCAAAGTATCTGGGCGTGTTGTGTAAACCTTTAAATTACCTTCTTGCCCAGTAATTGGAAACTCAACTTCACAGCCATGACTTTTGCCTATCCAGTTACGTTGCATGGTTTTTACTTGCTCAGGCCAGCCATCAAGCTTATCTAAATCGTTTAATAACTCTTCAACATACGCCGTGATTTTCATAAAATACTGCGGAATATCACGCTTTTCTACCAGCGCGCCACTACGCCAGCCGCGACCATCAATCACTTGCTCATTGGCTAAAACCGTACCGTCTACAGGATCCCAATTCACCGTAGCCGTTTTTTTATAAATCAGACCTTTTTTGAACAATTCAGTAAAAAGCCATTGTTCCCATTTGTAATATTCTGGCTTGCAAGTAGCAATCTCACGGTTCCAATCAACGCCTAAGCCCAGCTGTTTAAGTTGCGTTTTCATGTGCTCAATATTTTCATACGTCCATTTTGCAGGGGCAGTATTATTTTTAATCGCCGCATTTTCCGCTGGCAAACCAAACGCATCCCAACCCATAGGCTGCATCACGTTATAGCCTTTCATTTTATGAAAACGGCTTAACACATCGCCAATCGTGTAGTTGCGCACATGGCCCATGTGAAGGCGGCCAGACGGATACGGAAACATCGATAAACAATAGTATTTTGGTTTATCTGAAGTTTCTGAAGCAGCGAATTTTTGATTGGCTTCCCAATAAGCTTGGGCAGTTTGTTCGATTTCTTTGAAGGGATATTGCTGTTGCATGTGCGAGACTTAGAGGTTGATTTTAGATTCAAAGATTATACCTCTAAGCAGGGTGCTAGTCATTCCGCGCATGACATAGAGTCCATTTCTGTCATTCCGACGAAAGTCGGAATCTAGTGGCTTTGAATTTTGGATTTATGTGTATTGGTTGTTGGTCGCTTTCGCGCGAGTTTTACAGTGCTTGCGAGTTATTTTCTTTTGCTTAGCCAAAAGAAAATAACCAAAGAAAAAGCTACAACTGTCGCTTGTTTCCTGCGTTGCTCATCTTAATGAGCGGCAATCGAAAAATCGCTTACGCTCTAACGGCCGATTACCGAAATCTCCCATTAAGATTGTGCTACTCGGCGCGACAGCAGGGGCTAAATAGCAGCGCAGCGTAAAACGCCGAAAGAAAGATTATGAATACGGCGCAATTCCTTACACTTATTGCACCTATACTTTCTTTGGTAAGGTGTGATTTAGTAATAGACAGTCAGTGTCAAGGGATTGCAATTCCCGTGTACTGCTTGACTATGCGTTTAGCAATATCAATTCTGCCCCAAAGTTCAGATGCAAACATCTTAAAATCTGCGATTGTTAACCAGTATTGATTTGGTATTACTTCAGCTTATTAGCAGGAAAAAATACGACTGCACCAACTAAACCCCAAATGAGTTGAGGGTTTAAAATCAAATTTCCAGATGATGGATCGATACCTAAAGATATTGCATTATTCCAGTTAACCTTTGCTGATGTGTCATCAGAGTGAATCAGTGAACAATGAATAACATGATAAATTACATCTTAAAGCCCTATATTTCATCCAGAATCTGGCTTAGCTTCTGGATGACTAAATGGTATTCGAATACTAGAGGCCATAAGGCCTGGGAACCCCATGTAGCTAATTAGCCAAAGATTCTCTTGCAGAAAGCGCTTGTATTTAGATCTTGATGAACGGTTTTTGGAAAAGTGTCTTTGTGATGTAATGTCTAGTGCTATACATACTGGCATAATCACCTCAGTCCATATGATCTATTGCCTCATTTATCCGCTTACAAACAGTAATCATATGTTACCTAAATTTAAAATAAACCTTTAAAAAGAGCTTAACCATTTATTGAAGTAGGTTAAAGTTAATTTTTAGTAAACGTAGGACGTGCAAAGTTTTTTATTTGCAAACTAATATTCTTATCTCAACTGTGCAAGAATATTATTCTTAATGGCTTCCATTTCACCAATACCATTCACAAATACATGCTTTGGTGCGCCTTGCAAGCTGCTATTTGCCCAATCTACATAGTATTTAACCAATGGCTTAGTTTGGCTGTGATATACATTTAAGCGGTTTTTGACGACCTCTTCTTTGTCGTCGTCACGTTGTACTAGGTCTTCACCCGTTACATTATCTTTGCCTCCTACTTTTGGTGGGTTGAATTTTACGTGATACGTGCGGCCGCTTGCAGGGTGTGAGCGACGGCCGCTCATGCGCTCTACGATGGCTTCATCTGGCACGTCGATTTCAACCACGTAATCAATGCCTACGCCTGCCTCTTTCATCGCTTCAGCTTGCGGAATCGTGCGTGGAAAGCCATCGAATAAAAAGCCATTTGCACAGTCTGCTTCTTTAATACGCTCGCTCACCAAACCGATAATCACTGCATCTGGCACTAAACCGCCACTATCCATAAACGCTTTGGCTTCTAAGCCTAATGGCGTGCCAGCTTTAACCGCTGCGCGTAGCATATCGCCCGTTGAGATTTGTGGAATATTGAATTTTTCGCGTAAGTGAGTGGCTTGTGTGCCTTTGCCCGCGCCTGGTGCGCCCAAAAGAATGATTCTCAAGATAGATTCCTAACAGTAATTGATTAATATTTATAAGTTAATTTTTATTTAAGCGAATTATATCAGCCTGATATGTACAGTTTTATATATCTTAGGGTGCAATATCACGCGCTGTAATATTGGCAACATAGTTTGCAATCGCTACAAAGTCGGATACGGCTAAGTTTTCTGCGCGTAATTGTGAGTGGATGTTCAACGCAGTAAAGTCATCGTCATCCAGTAGACCTTTAAGCGTATTACGTAAAGTTTTACGGCGCTGGCCAAATGCAACCGTGACTATTTTGGCAAATAAGGCTTCATCATTAGCGACATAGGGTAAAACTGTATGTGGCACACAGCGGACAAAGGCTGACTCCACTTTTGGCGCGGGCTCAAAAGCTTCTGGCAGTACCGTGATTAAATAGGTCATCTGCAGGCGATATTGGAGCATGACACTCAAGCGCCCATAAGCTGGCGTTGAAGGATCAGCAACCATGCGCTCGACCACTTCTTTTTGCAACATAAAATGCATATCGCAAATATGCGCGACGTTATCTAACAAGTGAAACAGAATAGGCGTGGAGATGTTGTAAGGTAAATTACCTGTGACACGCAGATTTTCCCCTAAGTTAGAAAAATCAAATTTCAGGGCATCGGCATTGAGGATATTGATAGAAGTGTTTGCATAAGCCGCTTTGCTATATTCTGATTCCATCCAAGCGATGATGTCGCGGTCAACTTCTACCACATGCAACAGATTCAACCTTTGCAGCAATGGTTTAGTTAATGCACCTAAGCCTGGGCCAATTTCAACCAGTAGGTCATCCACTTTAGGTGAAATCGCTGCAACTAAGCTGGCGATTACACCTTGATCGGTAAGAAAGTTTTGGCCGAAGCGTTTTTTTGCGATGTGTCTCATGCGGATGTTGAGCTGTTCTATTTTTTAACGATTAATATTAGCAATTATTGGCAAGCTTAATGGCTAATTTTATTGCCGCTATCATGCTGCCAATATTGATATTGCCTGAGCCTGCTAAATCCAGCGCTGTACCGTGGTCAACTGATGTGCGAATAATAGGCAGTCCAAGCGTGACATTCACGCCTTGACCAAAACTCGCATGTTTTAATACGGGTAAACCTTGGTCGTGATACATCGCAAGCACAGCATCGGCGGTACTCAAATGATGTTTGGCAAACAGTGTATCTGCAGGCAATGCGCCTACGAGTTGCATGCCTTCAGTGCGCAGTTTTTGCAGTATAGGGTTAATTACTTCAATTTCTTCACGACCTAGATAACCATTTTCACCAGCGTGAGGATTAAGCCCTGCGACCAAAATGCATGGATTTTGAATACCGAATTTCCCCACTAAATCCGCATATAAAATACGGATTGTTGTTTCAAGGCTAGCTTGCGTAATGGCTGCAGGCACATCTTTTAACGCCATATGAATAGTGGCGAGTGCCACACGCATGCCACCACCAGCCAGCATCATGACTACGTTTGGCGTATTACAGAGCTCAGCTAAAAATTCGGTATGGCCTGTAAAGGCAATGTTAGCATCGTTAATGATGCCTTTGTGCACTGGTGCTGTTACCATGGCATCAAACTGATGGCTCATGCAACCCAATGCCGCTATTTTCAAAGTATCTAATACATATTGGCTATTATTAGCATTTAACATGCCAGCAAATACCGCGTTGTTAACCGCGCAATGTAATACGGTTAACTTGCC
>JAYTHN010000355.1:0-3272 GCA_043732505.1 Methylotenera sp. | reverse complement strand
CAAAGTAATTACCAATAATTTGCAAGCCGACAGGTAAGCTATTACTAAATCCTGCTGGCACGCTCATGCCTGGCAAGCCAGCCAAGTTGGTTGAGATGGTGTAAATATCCTGCAGATACATCGCCACAGGATCATCCACTTTTTCACCAGCCTTAAAAGCGGTGGATGGTGCGGCTGGACCCATAATCACGTCACATTTTTTAAACGCTTCAACAAAGTCTTGTGCAATTAAACGGCGAATCTGTTGCGCTTTTAAGTAGTAAGCATCGTAATAACCAGCACTCAATACGTATGTACCAATCAAGATGCGGCGCTTTACTTCCGCGCCAAAGCCCTCTGCACGGCTCTTACAATACATGTCCATCAGGTCGGTGTAAGATTCAGCACGATGTCCGTAGCGGACTCCATCGTAACGAGATAAGTTACTCGAAGCCTCAGCCGGTGCTAGTACGTAATAAACAGGAATTGATAAACCTGTGTTAGGTAATGAAATTTCTACGATCTCAGCACCTAATTTTTTGTATTCTGAGATGGCTTCTTCAATCACTTTGCCAACGCTGGCATCTAAACCTTCGGCAAAAAACTCCTTTGGTAAACCAATTTTCAAGCCTTGTAATGGCTGGGTTGCATTTGAATGGTTTAGGCTACGGGTATAGTCTTCTTTTTCACGATTTAAGCTGGTTGAATCGCGATCATCAAAACCCGCCATCACGTTCATCATTAATGCACAGTCTTCTGCACTTTTAGCCATTGGTCCTGCTTGGTCTAAACTTGAGGCAAATGCAATCATGCCATATCTGGAAACTACGCCGTATGTTGGCTTTAAACCTGTAAAACCACATAGTGAGGCTGGCTGACGAATTGAGCCGCCTGTATCTGTACCTGTTGCCGCCGCACAAAGTCTCGCTGCAACAGCCGCAGCACTACCACCGCTGCTGCCGCCGGGTACACGGTCAAAATCCCAAGGATTCTTAACGCCCCCAAAGTAGCTGGTTTCGTTAGATGAGCCCATGGCGAATTCATCCATATTGGTTTTACCCAAATTTACCGCGCCAGCAACATCAAACTGGGTGATGACATAAGCATCATACGGCGCAATAAAATTGGCTAGCATTTTAGAACCACAAGTGGTTTGCCAACCTTTGGCACAAAATATATCTTTTTGTGCGATTGGGATGCCAGTCAGTGGCGCGGCGTTTCCAGCAGCAATGAGGCTATCAGCCGCTTTTGCTTGCGCTAACGTTTTTGCCTCGTCTAAAGCAATAAAAGCATTGATAGTTGGGTTATATTGCTGAATACGGCTAAGAAACGACTGCGTGAGTTCAACACTAGAAATTTTCTTAGTTTGGAGCATTTCTCCAAACTGTTTTAAGGAGCTATTTATCATATTTAAACTATTCGATTACTTTAGGTACAAGATATAACCCACCAGACACTGCTTGCTCTGTTGAACCATTGCCCAAGAGAGGCGCATTTTTTTGAAATTCATCGCGTAAATTAGTTTTTGTGATGACATCTTCACGCAAGCGTTGGCTTAAATCTTGTGATTGGGACATAGGCACGATGCCAGTGGTATCAACCGCTTGCATTTGCTCAATTAGACCCAAAATACCAGTTAATTTAGTGAGCGTGACGGCTGCATCCCTATCACTTACCTCAATACGCGCTAAATGCGCTACTTTTTTAATATCTTCAATGCTAAGTGCCATGCTTCAATAATCCGAAATTTTATGGTTTTATTTTAAAGGTGATTTTATTTAAGAGATCATTAAGTCAATTTTTGATTGTGAATTCAATAATACTAATTTACATTACCTATCTTTTGTAACAAGTTGTAATCACATCTTAATTTTCGACTAGATATACGGTATTATAACCTGATTTTATGTGCTCCTTAATCAGGCGAAAAGATTAAACTGCCAACTTGCAGTAACCTTGAATCAAACTTGCACTAAATTGTATTAAATACAGGATAAACATAATGTTCGGCTTTATAACTAGCTACTTTTCAAACGATCTTGCAATCGACTTAGGCACCGCCAACACCCTTATTTATGCCCGGGGCAAAGGCATCGTTTTAGATGAGCCTTCAGTTGTGGCGATTCGCCTTGAGGGCGGCCCTGGCGGCAAAAAAATTCTTTTAGCCGTGGGTACAGAGGCAAAAGGAATGCTCGGACGAGCGCCAGCAAATATTCAAGCGATTCGTCCAATGAAAGATGGTGTGATTGCAGATTTCACTATCACCGAGCAAATGCTGAAATATTTTATCCGCCGCGTACACGATGCACGCTGGTTTTCACCAAGCCCACGTATTATCATTTGCGTGCCTGTTGGCTCAACACAAGTAGAACGCCGCGCGATTAAAGAATCTGCTGAACGCGCAGGTGCGAAACAAGTATTTTTGATTGAAGAACCAATGGCAGCAGCGATTGGGGCTGATATGCCAGTCTCTGAAGCAACAGGTTCTATGGTGGTAGATATTGGTGGTGGTACCACTGAAGTTGGGGTCATATCACTTGGTGGTATTGTTTATGCGAAATCTGAGCGCGTAGGCGGCGATAAATTTGATCAAGCAATCATTGATTACATCCGTCGTAACTATGGCATGCAAATTTCTGAGCCTACTGCCGAAGCAATCAAGAAAAAAATCGGCTCAGCGTTTCCTGGTTCTACCGTATTAGAAATGGAAGTCACTGGACGGAACCTTGCGGAAGGCTTGCCGCGTAAATTTACAATTTCTAGCAATGAGATTTTAGAAGCACTTACTGAACCGCTCAATGCAATCGTAGGTGCAGTGAAATCAGCATTAGAGCAGACACCACCCGAATTAGGTGCAGATATTGCAGAAAAAGGCATGGTCTTAACTGGTGGTGGCGCATTGCTTCGTGACTTAGATAGATTGCTGGTGGAAGAAACGGGCTTACCCGTCATTGTTGCAGAAGATCCCTTAACTTGTGTAGCACGAGGTTGTGGGCGTGCTTTAGAAGAAATGGACAAGTTAGCTAGCATATTCGTTTACGAATAATATGAAAGAAAATAAGCATTAAATGCACTAAACTCAAAAAGAAATGAATCACAATCAAATAAGTTAAAAACTTATTTAGTTATATTTTTGAAAGTGCATGACTTTTTAGGCCGTTTTAAACGGCCTAACGCACAAATAAAGGATGCTTTTTACTGCGATTGATACAATTCAGTTAAATCAAAAAAAGCAGAAAGATAAGAATACAGTTTAACCATGGCGCGCAGCTTTAATCAAAAACTTGAGCAAC
>JAYTHN010000354.1:0-10700 GCA_043732505.1 Methylotenera sp. | reverse complement strand
GCAATATGACAGCACTGTACTGGCGACATTTAAACAAGTACTCAGCCAGACAGCGCCACGAAAATTTATCATTGTGCATTTGCTTGGTACACATATGAATTACAAATATCGTTACCAGAAACTTTGCAAAATTTAGCGGCAGAGAAGGTGTACCACCATGGGTGCAGGATGATGACGAGATATACTTTTATAACACTACGACAATGCAGTAGTGTATAACAATGAGGTAATCTCTGATCTCATCAAGACACTGTCTAGCACACAGCCTAACGGATTATTACTGTACTTGTCCGATCACGGCGAGGAAGTTTATGACACCAAAGGTCTTGATTTTAGATGTCGTAATGAAACCAAGCCCACACAGGCTATGTACACGATTCCTTATATGATTTGGCAATCACCTTTATGGAAAAATCAGCACTGTATATACTTAACCAATACTGTAAACAGGCCTTACAGTAGTTCGAATCTAATTCATACTTGGGCAGATTTAGTCGGGCTTCATTTTGATGCGTTTGACGCCAGCAAAAGTATCGTTAATAATGATTTCAAGGAATATGTGCGTTTAATTGGCGACTCCTATTCCGCCAAGCCATTGATTAATTTTAACCAGCTTGTGCCGAAGTTAGAGAGACAGTAAAGCATTAAGTAGATGATAGAAAAGATTAGGATTAAAGCCTAGCCACTAAGCATGCCTAGCTCGCAAAAGGATTTTATAATGCCGAAGTTAGATTTATCAAAAAAGTTATTCAACCCATGTTATAAAAATTTAGCTTTAGTATTATTAACAACGTGTACATTGCTAGTAGCAAGTTGCGGCACTAATCCAGTCACAAAAAAAAGAGAATTTCAGATAGTTTCTGAGGCACAAGAAATCTCAATAGGTCAAAAAAACTATGCGCCTGCAAGGCAATCGCAAGGCGGTGATTATATTAATGACCCTGAATTAATCGCTTATGTACAAAGTATCGGCAATAAGCTTGCGGCTGTTTCTGACCGAAAATTACCTTATGAATTTATCATATTGAATGATTCTGTACCTAATGCTTGGGCAATGCCGGGCGGTAAAATTGCATTTAACCGCAGCCTACTTTATGAACTGAATAGTGAAGCAGAACTTGCCGCGGTGATGGGTCATGAAATGGTGCATGCCGCGGCTAGGCATGGCGCAAAAAGTATGGAACGCGGCATGTTGCTACAAGCCACTATGCTTGCTGTGGGAATTGGCGCGCAAAATACTGACTATGCAAATTTAATTGTGGGTGGTGCGCAACTAGGCGTGCAACTAGCCACTAGTAAATATGGCCGTGATGCTGAAGGCGAGGCAGACTTATATGGCACGCGTTACATGAAAAAAGCGGGCTACGACCCTGCATCTGCCGTTACTTTACAAGAAACCTTTGTGCGTTTAAGTGCAGACCATAAAAGTAGCTTTATTGATGGTTTATTCGCGAGTCATCCTCCTTCAGAAATACGAGTAGCGGCAAATAAAGTCACCCTTGCAGAAATCGGAGCAGGTGGTGATTGGGCAAAGAAATCTACGCGCAAAAAGTAGTGAAACTTAAAGCGACTGAGGCCGCTTATAAAGCGTACGACGAGGGGGTAAAAGCCCTTAGCAAGAAGAATATGGAAAAAGCAAAAAAATTTGCAAAGCAAGCTATCGCTGGTGAGAAACGTGAAGCACGCTTTCAGGAATTGTTGGGTGACATTGCTTTGTCAGAGAAAAAATCGACTGAGGCTTTAAGTTATTACGACAAGGCCATTAAAATGCAGCCAGATTATTTCAAACCACATGTACAAACGGGAATCGCATTATTTAATATAGGTCGCAAGGCGGAAGCTGAAAAATATTTCATTAAAAGCAATACATTATTACCAACTGCGCCTGGCCACTACTTACTAGGCAAAATCGCTGAGGAGCATGTTGATGTCGCAGGCGCACTTAAAAATTATCAAGTGGCTGCAGATTTAAATTCTGATATTGGTAAACAATCTACTGCAGAATATATACGTTTAGATTTACCACAGCATCCTGAGAAGTATTTGCAAGCGAGCCCGCAAGCCGACAATAATGGTAATTTATATGCCGTAGTGCAAAATCCAACCACAGCTATAATCGCGCGAGTTCAAGTGAGAGTTATGCAATACGATGCTACTACAGGGCGAGCAATCGCACAAAGGGCATCTATGATCATTATCACTGCAATTGCTCCGAATAAGCGCGGTCAAGTGTTAGTAAAAGGCGTACAGCTTAAAACACAGCAAGAATTACAGCTTTATAAAGTCATTGTTGAAGGCGCTGAGGTTCAAGGGGCTGAGGTTAAAAGTACCGAGTTAGTAAAATAGTTGGCATTAAATGCCTGCATACCATTCATAGCCAGTATCTTCCCAGTAGCCACCTTTGCCGCCTGCAATATGTTCAAATGAATCTACAAGCTCAATACGCATGATATATTTAGCTTGTTTATAGCCGAGCTGGCGCTCGACACGTAACCTTATTGGAGCACCATTTTTTACAGGTAGCGTTTCACCATTCAGTTCATAAGCAAGCATAGTTTGCGTGTGATTCGCATCTTCCATATCAATGCTTTCGTAATAATGATTAGTGCCATCTTCTTCCATCGGGTCAGCACAATGGAACACCACATAGTGCGCATTTTCTGAAGGCTGAACGCGTAATAGGACTTCATGCAAAGGCACTCCTTTCCATTTACCAATAGCACTCCAACCTTCAACACAGTCATGCCTAGTAATTTGTGTACGACTAGGCAGCGCTTGTAGTTGCCCTAAAGTAAATTTTTGCGGCTGTGCTACCAAACCATTTACTTCTAATGCCCAATCAGCAAAATCAGTTTCAACTAAAGCTTGATACTCAACACTATTCGGCATTGAGGTGCCATTACTACGAAAACTAGGGGACATATCCGCTTCACTAAACTCTTGTGCCATCGATTTTCGTGACACTAACTGATGCGCATTTTTACTCAAGCTCTCACCTGTGCTGAGCAATTTTGTGAATGAGTCAGATTGAGATAACTTATCGCAACCAGCTAAGGCTAAGGCACTGATACCAGCTAATGCACGCGTGAAAAAACGCCTTCTACCAGTCTCATGCGTCATTGTTTTTCTCCTGCTGCTTTTTTCATGATCTTTTTTATAGGTTGATTAGTATCTACTCTATATTTTCCAGTAATCATAGAGCGAATATTGTTCCACAGGCCAGTGATAATCACTTCAAACACATGGATAGAAACGAAAGCAACCAATAACCAAGCAACAATAAAATGGATAGTCCGTGCAGTTTGACGACCCCCAAATAAATCCACCCATCCTGGAATCAAAGAATCCATGAATGGCGACATCGCCCAGCCCATGAGGATGACGAGTGGCAATAAAATAAAAATCACACTCAGGTATGCAATTTTTTGCAATACATTGTAGCGTTTAGCCTCTTCGCCAGTTGCATGGCGAAAATGTAAGTGATCTTTAATAGATTGCCGAATTGAGGCACGCTCACTGCGAGTAGTTAACAAATCACGCTGAACATGCTTAGTGAGAAACGAGTAGGCTAAATAGCAAAACCCATTAATGACAAATAACCAGGCAAAGAAAAAGTGCCAATGCCTAGCCATCGCCAACCACTGCGGGCCAGGAATAGTCGCCCAAGAAGGAAATCCACGTGAAATAAGCGTACCGTTACTATCACTTGAAGCCCCTAACACGCCTGTAGTATTAAACTCGACACCCAGAATATTGGTCTTACCAATTAACTCACCAGTTTGCAGTTTCGCCGCTTTTAATTCTAATATCGGCGCAAGGTTGTTGTAAGAAGATTTACCGAGATTCAAGGCGGGATGTGCATTAAAAATGTTAAGTCCACTCATTAACAATACTGTGAAACAAATCACATTCGTCCAATGCATAATTCGGATTGGAATAGTATGCCGATAGATTAACTCTGATTTTGCTGTTAAAGCGCTGGACATTGCTATTCCCCTGATACATTTACTTATACAAATAATACACGCTTAACATTCTTTTGTTTAGTGTGTTTAATTGTTGAGTGAATGATCAGTGGCGAGTAAATCTAGCTATACATTTTGGTTGAAAGTAACTGCACCTTGCCAATGCACTACACTTAAGCACGGTGCAGCAATTCGTTGTTGCAAGCTGTCTAAATTTTCATTAAACATAAGCATATTAGGGTCTATTTGGTTCGCAACCCAACCTGCAAGGGTTAATCCACGGGATTTAATTGCTTCAACTGTTAGTAAGGCATGGTTGATGCAGCCTAGGCGCATACCCACTACTAGCATGATGGGAATATTAAGTGCTTGCGCTAAGTCGGCCAACGTTTCAGAAGCATTGATAGGGACAAAAAAGCCACCTGCACCCTCAACAATAACGACTTCTGCCATTGCAGAAAGTCGTGAGTAAGCAAGCTTGATCACCTCTGATTGCATCTGTATTTTTGCCTGTTCAGCCGCAAGATGAGGCGCAATCGCTGGTATAAAATGGTATGGGTTAATTAAATCTAATGGTGCTTGCACATTGCTAGCATCGCACAAATTTATCACATCTTCATTCAACAGTTCACCCTGTTCATTTAGCTCGCAACCCGACGCTATTGGTTTCATGCCTATAGTTTTGTAACCCGCATTGACAAAATGCTGCACTAAGCCACTTGCAATATAGGTTTTACCTATATCGGTATCGGTCCCTATTACAAAGTAGGACTTTGCCATATGAGCGCTTTATTTATTTCTAGCTTTAAAAGTAATCGGTGACAGGCCATCAGCAGGTTTATCTTTGCCACGCCAAGCATGCCCATATACTACTTCAAAGGTGGCAGGCAATTTACCTTCAGTACGAAACCTTTCATAGTTTTCTTGTAATTTTTGCAAGAAGCCACGCCCAAGTAAGCCGCGCGCGCGGCCATCTGTAGCATTGTGTGCGCCTATACTTTTTAAATCGCGCATCACACTTTTCACATCATCATAAGTCAGCGTAAATCGTTCTACATCTAACACTGGCGCACTAAACCCAGCACGTACTAATGCATCGCCAATGTCATGCATATCGATAAATCTGCTGACACTAGTGCGGCTTGGATCACCCACATTATTTTGGTTAGTCGCTACTCTTAATTCACGTAAAGTATCTGGGCCAAACGTGCTAAACATTAACAAACCTTCAGGCTGTAAAACACGGTGAAACTCCTGTAAGACAGCATCTAAATCGTTACACCACTGAATGGCAAGATTAGACCAAATTAGGCCTGTGCTAGCACTCGCTAATGGTAAGGCTTCAATATCTGCACATAACAAGCTTTGCTTAGTGCTGCCAAATAAAGATTTAAGCTGACTCAGTAATCCCAAATCATGACTACGTGTTTTTTGTAACATAGGCAACGCGAAATCTAACGAAACCACTTGTGATTTTGCAAAACGCTTTTGCAAAGCATAGCTTGCAGCGCCAGTGCCACAACCCGCGTCTAGTATCACTCGTGGGTTGATTTTCACTAAATCTAATCGACTGAGCATTTCATCGCGCACTTGTTTTTGTAATATTGCAGCAGCATCGTAGGTTTCTGCCGCTCGGCCAAACGAAGCGCGCGCACGCGCTTTATCAATGTGATAACTATCTCTCAATTTTGCGTCCATGCTTATGATGTTGCTGATGCTTGCGGCTCTAAAAACTGAACAACAGACTCGATAAACTGCTCTTGATGTGATAAAAATGGCGCATGTGAAGCACCTGCAATTACCCGCAAAAAGCCCGTTGGCAGATTTTGCATCATCCAGTGGGCTGCCTGCACTGGTGCTAAGGTATCTCTGTCACCATGTATCAGTAATGTTGGTTTTCTTAATTGTGCAACTTCTGCACGCAGGTCAGTTTCTAGTAATATATTCAGCGCTTTTTGTAAAGTTTGTGAAGTAGGCACTGGACGCTCGGCAAATTTCTTGCGCAATAATTTCACTGTCGCCCGTACATCTTTATCACCCATGCATTGCAAGGTTAAAAACTGTGTCATCGTTTTGTGATAATCAGTATTGACGTTATCAGCAAAGCGATTAAACACATCAGGTTCAATACCCGCATTCCAATCACTTTTATTAACATAGCAAGGTGTAGTGCCTACCAATACTAGCCTGCGTACTAAGTCGGGATGATCAATAGCAATACGCATCGCCACTTGCCCACCTAAAGACCAGCCAACAATATCTGCATGCGCGAGCAACATTTCAGCAATTTTCTCTGCCGCTGCATATAGGTGAAATGGCTCAATTGGACGACTCAAGCCCATGCCAGGTAAATCAACCAAATGCAGTGTAAATATCTTACTCAGTTTTTTTACCAGCGGTTGCCACACCGCGCCATGCATACCCCAGCCATGCAATAAAACAAGATTTGGCCCTTTACCAGTAGATTCAATATGTAGATTAGCAGGCGTGATGATCATAAGACGCTTTCAGCTTGGTGAATTGCCACGATTAATTGTTTGATATTATCCAGCGAATGCGCGGCAGAAAGCGATATACGCAGTCTTGCGGTATCCTTTGGCACCGTTGGTGGGCGTATCGCGGGCACTAATATGCCAAGCGTCTGTAAATATTCACTTAATGCCAAGGCATCTTGATTACTGCCCACAATCAAAGGTTGTATCGATGTATCTGAAGACAATAATTGCCATTTTTTGCAATTTAAATTGTTCTTTAAGTACACAATCAATGTATTTAAATGCGCACGTAAATCATCACCCTGCTCAATCAAACTGACTGACACCGCAAGCGTGGCAGATAGTGCTGGCGGCGCCGGCGTAGAATATACATAGCTTTTAGCGGCCTGAATCAAATACTCAATCACCACGCTTTCACCGGCAACAAAAGCGCCAGCAACACCGGCTGCTTTGCCTAAAGTAGCCATCATAATGATGCGTGCCGATTTTACTTTAAAGTGACTCAAACTGCCTTTGCCATGCTCACCCAACACACCAAAGCCATGTGCATCATCCAAATATAAATAAGCGTCATATTTTTCACACAGCGCTAGATATTCCGGTATCGGCGCAATATCGCCATCCATACTAAATACGGCATCTGCAGCGATGAGTTTATGTTTTGCGGTGCTGACTTTAAGCAATTTTTCAAGCGCAGCCACATCATTATGTGGGTAACGGTGAAACTCTGCGTGCGAAAAATATGCCCCGTCATTCAAGCAAGCATGATTTAGCTTATCAGCAAATATTGCGTCATGACGGCCCATTAACGCGCCTAGCACGCCGATATTGGCCATGTACCCAGTAGAAAACAATAACGCAGCAGGTAGCTCAACAAACTTTGCCAGCTGTTTTTCTAACTCATCGTGGTAACGATGATGTCCTGTGATTAAATTTGAAGCGCCACTCCCAACACCAGAGTCACCAGCAGCTTTTTGCATAGCGGCAATCAACTTAGGATGATTGGCTAAACCTAGATAATCATTGCTACAAAACGATAGAAAGTTTTGATTATTGGCCACAATATGCTCTGCCTGCGGCGAATCTAACAATCGCCGCTGACGGAGCAAACCATCCGTTTTACGTTTATCCAGTGCTAATTGTAATGAAGCTAACATGCTTAAATCTTGTTAATGCCCAATTTAGCGAATAGTATTTTATCTGTAGCGGCTTCTGGATTAGCAGTAGTGAGCAATTTTTCACCGTAAAAAATACTGTTTGCACCTGCAATAAAGCATAAAGCCTGAATGCCTTCATGCATGCTTTGACGGCCTGCAGACAAACGTACAAAACTATTCGGCATCGTGATGCGTGCCGCGGCAATTGTGCGCACAAACTCAATTGGATCCAACTCATCGGTACCATGTAATGGCGTACCTTCTACTTGTGTAAGCAGATTGATAGGCACACTCTCAGGTGGCCGTTCCATATTGGCTAATTGCGCTAATAGCCCTGCGCGCTGATTACGTGATTCGCCCATGCCGATAATGCCACCACTACAGACATTGATATCTGCGCTTCTTACACGGCCTAAGGTATCTAACCTATCTTGGTAAGTACGTGTAGTAATAACATCGCCATAAAACTCTGGTGCTGTGTCTAAATTGTGATTGTAATAATCCAAACCTGCATCTTTTAACTGCTCAGCCTGGCCTTCTTTTAACATGCCCAAGGTTGCGCATGTTTCCAAACCCATCGCCTTTACTTCAGCAATCATTTTTAATACAGGGTCAAGGTCGCGCTGTTTTGGGCCACGCCAGGCAGCGCCCATACAAAAACGGCTAGCGCCATTATCTTTAGCTTCTTGCGCCGCGGCTAACACATCAGCTAGATTCATCAACGGTTCAGCTTCAACATCGGTATGGTAGCGCGCCGCTTGTGGGCAATAACCGCAATCTTCAGAACAGCCGCCCGTTTTAATCGATAACAACGTGCTAACTTGTACCGCATTCGGGTCAAAATTAGTACGATGCACTGTCTGTGCTTGATGCATTAAATCAGCAAACGGCAGCTCAAATAATGCGACAATATCGTCCACACTCCAACGGTCTACTGTTGGCGTGTCACATGACTTTGCTAGATTTGATTTCATGTTACTTGTATCAATGATAGCTTCAGAATGAGAAGATTTCGATAAATATGAGATTGCCGATTCAAGCATATGTTATTCCTTTTTTAATACTATTTTGACCACTAAATTTACATAGATTATACCTTGTCAATAAAACATACCGCAAACTTTGAACATTAGATTAAAATTTAGACATCTGTTTACAAAAAAGCTATTTCAGCCACATTGTTTACTGTATGCAAGCCATAATGGTGGGGAGTTAGGTTTTTGTGAGGCATGCTTGCAAGACATGCCTTGGCATATTGCGCCGCAGTGTCCGCAATGCAGCCTACTTTCTAATGGCTTAACGTGTGGTAGCTGCTTAAATACATCACCGTACTTTGATGCGACTCATGCGTTATTTACTTATGACTTTCCAGTGGATAATCTTTTACAGCATTATAAATATAGAGATATGTTGCATCTGGCGAATACCTTTGCAAACTTGTTGATTGCCAAAAAATTAGCTAACCATAAACGAGTTAAAAAAATAGATTTAATCATACCAATGCCCATGCATCCAAGCCGCTTACAAACGCGTGGCTTTAATCAAGCCTTGGAACTAGCCCGCATAATTGCTAAAAAAATGCACTACAGCTAGACTATTCTAGTTGTCAGCGTACTAAATTGACACCTCCGCAAGTTAGCTTACCACTTAAAGAGCGCATCAAGAATATACAAGGCGTCTTTAATTGCTCGCAAGATTTAAAAGGTCTTAGCATCGCATTGGTTGATGATGTAATGACAACATGCGCAAGTTTAAATGAACTGGCTAAAACATTGAAAAAAGCAGGCGCAACATATGTAGAATGCTGGGTGATTGCCCGAACATTACCTAAATATCTTTCTCAACCCCACCCTAAAATCGAATCATATGTTTACTATCGTTTTATTTGAGCCTGAGATACCTCCAAATACAGGCAATATTATTCGCCTGTGTGCCAATACTGGTGCAAGTTTGCATTTGGTTAAACCACTAGGCTTTACCTTGGAAGATAAACAACTTAAACGTGCAGGCTTAGATTATCATGAATTTGCTACTTTAAAAGTACATGAAAACTGGTTAGATTGTAAAGCAGCATTAGCTGGTAATCGCATGTTTGCGATAACCACAAAAGGCAGTGCGCGACATAGTGATATTCAATTCAAAGCTGGAGACGTTTTTGTATTTGGTCCTGAAACACGGGGGCTGCCTGAAGAAATAAGAAATGAATTTATGCCAGCACATAGGGTACGTTTACCAATGCTTGCAAACAGCCGTAGTTTAAATTTATCAAATTCGGCCGCAGTATTACTCTATGAGGCTTGGCGACAAACTGGATTTGAAGGCAGTGTTTAGTTGCGGTTTTGCCGCATTAAAATACTAAAGACTTTCAGCTTTTTGGTTACGCCCTAATAAGTCCATCACCGCGTCTTTTGGGCTTTTACCATTCGATAGCGCTTGATTAACTTCATGCGTAATTGGCATATCTACGCGCATAGTATTTGCACGACGAATCACTTCAGCCGTTGTATTTACGCCTTCTGCAACATGGCCTAAACCTTGCAAAATATCTGCCAATGACTTTCCACTGGCCAGTTGCAAGCCAACTTCACGGTTACGAGAGTATTGACCAGTACACGTTAAAATCAAATCGCCTGCACCTGCCAAGCCCATAAATGTTTCAGGCTTTGCCCCTAGCGCCATACCAAATCGTGTCATTTCTGTTAAGCCCCGCGTAATCATGGCAGCGCGCGCATTATTACCAAAGCCCATACCATCACTAATACCTGCGGCAATAGCCATTACGTTTTTAACAGCACCGCCTACCGAAACACCAATCACATCTGTGGTGTTATATACCCGTAGGTTAGCACCGTGTATCAATACTGCCGCTTCATTAGAAAACGCTTCATCACTAGCTGCTAAGGTCACGGCAGTTGGCAAGCCACGCACCAACTCAGCAGCAAAACTTGGGCCTGACAAAGCACCCCAATGCTGTCCTGAAACTTTGAAATCGCCTAACTCCTCCTGCGCAACTTCATAAGGCAGTTTTGCAGATTGAGGCTCTAAGCCTTTGTGTGCCCAAATAATAGGCAATTTACAGCCCA
>JAYTHN010000353.1:0-3273 GCA_043732505.1 Methylotenera sp. | reverse complement strand
ATAGCCAAACTTTTCAATGATATGTATAAGCGCATCGCTACTTCCATATAAGGGGATTTGGCTACGTTGTGCCTGGCAAAAGCCGCGTAAATCATCGATGCCATGTAAATGGTCCGCATGGGTATGCGTATATAGCACAGCATCTATTTGTGTAAGCCCTTCTCTTAATGCTTGTTGACGCAAGTCTGGGCCAGTATCTATCAAAATTATTTTGCCATTATTGAGTTTAATGATGCTAGAGCAACGCGTTCTTTTGTTGCGTAAATTAGTAGAAGTACAAGTGTCGCATTGGCAGCCAATTGTTGGCGTACCGGAGCTTGAACCCACTCCCAGCATGGTTAGTTGCATCTAAAACCTTTTTTATTACTGTTAAATATATAGTTTTCCATTATCTTAATCTCAATATATTAAGTATTAGCATGTTTAAATAGCCGAAAGAAATTCTCAGTGGTCGCCTCAGATAATTCTTGCAATGTAATCCCACGTAAACTCGCTACCTCTTCAGCCACATGCTTAACATAGCTAGGTTGATTAGTTTTACCTCGATAAGGGATTGGAGCTAAATACGGGGAATCAGTTTCAACCAATATTCTATTCAATGGCACAGCTGCAGCCACTTCTTTGATAGTTAGTGCATTTTTAAAAGTGACGATGCCTGAAAAAGAAATATAAAAACCAAGCTCAATTGCTTGTAATGCGACATCTAGATTTTCTGTAAAACAATGCATTACACCACCTACTTGCTGTGCATTTTCCTCGCGTAAAAGGCGCAGTGTATCTACAGCAGCATTGCGGGTATGAATAATTAGCGGCTTTCCGCATTTAATAGCCGCTCGAATATGCGTTCTAAATCGTGTGCGTTGCCACTCTAAATCGCCGGTAAGTCTAAAGTAATCCAATCCTGTTTCACCAATTGCAATTATCTTTGGATGATTAGCGAGAGTTACTAGGCCATCTATTGTGGGCTCTTCGATGTTTTCATAATCAGGGTGTACACCTACAGAGGCATAAAAATTGTCATTAGTTTCAGCTAGGGCGAGTACCTGAGGAAATTCTGGAAGAGTCACAGAAACACAAAGTGCATACCCTATTTCGTTATCTTGCATTGCCTGTTTAATTGCTGGTAAGTTGGCAACAAGTTCAGGAAAATTCAAATGGCAGTGGGAATCTACAAGCATAAAATTACCGTTCATTGCATTAAAGGTTTAATACATTTACTCAACTTAATCATTGAGCATTTAATATTTACACTAAAGTAATATTAAAATTTTAACAGTATTAAATTGATTAAAATTAGAGCAATATTTACATCGTATGTGTAGGACGTGAAGATTTCAATGCGTTGCCGAGCAAAGCTTCAATCTTATTACGCGCTTCTAACCCACCATCTTTCTCACTGAATTGTACGCCTATCCCTTGTGGTTTACTCGCCTGAGCGGTAGGTGTGACCCAAACAACATGTCCTACTACTTTTAGTTTTACTGGATCATCAATTAAACTTAATAACATAAAAACTTCTTCACCAATTTTGAATGCTTTATTAGTCGGTATGAATAACCCGCCACATTTAACATAGGCCATGTAAGCTGCATAAAGTGCAGCTTTTTCTTTAATTGCTAATGACAAAACTCCAGGTTTTGGTGTACTTGTACTAATCTCTAATGCTTCTTCAGCCATAATTTTTCTTTACCAGATGGAATAGATCACTGTTATTTAAACTATTATTTAGTTGTAAAAATCTTAGTATATTCAAGTAGTAAACTCTCAATTTGCAGCTCATGATTCAACGGATGTGATGCTAGTTTACGTATCGTCTGAACTTTTATTTGCAAATCAAACAACTTACTTAAGTTGACCTTCTCAGCTAATGCTTGCAAAGCGCTTGCTTGGGCTGCATGATACCGTATTTGAGAAGTAAGTTTAATCGCTACAATATCATAAATCCATTTTTGCAAGGCAATAATGCCTGCTTCTACTGAGTGGAGAATTAAAGTGGGCGCCGCAATGTGTGGCTCAAGCCTATTTCCCAATGACAACAAGCGCCATGTTTCTGTCAGTTGATCAAACTGCAATTGCTCATTAAAAACCTTAATAGGTGAGCCATCTAGATAATTTAACTGTAGCTTAGCATTTTTAATACCTTGCTCGCTTAACCATGCTAATGCCTGCGTTTCATCGGGTATTAGCATATTTATTTTTTGACAGCGACTAATAATAGTGGGCAATAAGCGTTGTAGTTGATGTGCGACTAAAATAAATATCACGCCTTCAGCAGGTTCTTCAAGCATTTTTAATAGCGCATTCGCTGAAGCGATATTGAGTGCTTCGGCAGGATAAATCAACACAATACGCAGTCCATTACTACGATGGCTGGTTAGGCTTAAAAAACCACTTAAATCGCGAATTTGTGACACAGATATTTGTGTTTTCTTCTTAGTCTTTTTTGTAGATACACTTTCATCATCTGCGTCTGATTCTTGCTCCGGGCTTAATAGACGATAGTCTGGGTGGCTATTTTTTCTAAACCAACCGCAACTTGAACAAACACCGCAGGCTTCACCATGACTGTTTGGACTAGTGCAAAGTAATGATTGGCTAAAATAACGTGCAAAGTCATACTTACCTGTACCAGCACATCCATGCAATAAAAGTGCGTGTGGCAAACGTTTGATATCTTGATTTAGATGCTGCCAAACTTCAGCTTGCCACGGATATATTTTTTTTGATTCAGACATTTAAATTTTTATTATAATCATAAAGTTGAAATAATATTTGCAACTAAAACATTAACTTCATCTAAAGATTTATTAGCATCAATCACTCTAAATCTAGTGGGATCTTGCTGAGCACGTTGTAAATAAGCCTCGCGAATGCATGTAAAAAATTCTGCATTTTCACGCTCAAATTTATCTGGTGCACGTGCGCTAGCGAGCCTTTGCATGCTCACCATAACTGGAACATCAAATAGGAGTGTGATATCGGGCTGTAATGCTGATTGTACCCAAAGTTCTAATAAATGCACTTTTGAAGCAGTTACGCCTTTAGCGCCGCATTGATAAGCGTAAGTAGCATCAGTAAATCGATCTGATAACACATAAGCGCCACGTTCAAGTGCTGGCGCTATCACGCGCGCTATATGCTCACGCCTCGCAGCAAACATCAGCAAGGTTTCAGTTTCGGCATGCATCGGTTCATGCAATAATATTTCGCGTAAACGTTCACCCAGTGCAGTGCCACCAGGTTCACGTGTAGAGACTACTTCGTGGCCACGTG
>JAYTHN010000352.1:0-27600 GCA_043732505.1 Methylotenera sp. | reverse complement strand
CTTCACTCTTTAACCACCGATGTTTCATTAAAGAAATTACAGCATAATTATGCAGCAATTCGATGTTTTAATTATTGGTAGCGGCCTTGCAGGCTTGTCGTTAGCGTTACGCGTTGCGGCAAATAAAAAAGTCTGTTTAGTCAGTAAAAGCACCATTAACAATACCGCTAGCGATTGGGCACAAGGTGGAATTGCCGCAGTACTGAACGATGACGACTCAATTGAGGAACACGTACAAGATACATTGATTGCGGGCGCTGGCCTGTGCGATAAATCAGTCACTAAATTAGTTGCCGAGCATGCCAAAGAATCTGTGCAATGGCTCATTGAACAAGGCGTAGGTTTCACTAGAGAGCAAGATAATAGCGGCTACCATTTAACGCGAGAAGGCGGCCACAGTCACCGACGGATTATTCACGCTGCCGATGCGACTGGCCATGCCGTGCAAGTCACGCTCTCTGAAAAAGTAAAACAGCACCCCAATATCTCGGTGCTAGAGAGCCATATAGCCGTTGATTTAATCACCACAGGCAAAGTAAAAGCTTCTAGTTTTAAAACACCTGAAGATAATGGGGATGAAAACGCCTGCTTAGGCGCTTATATTCTAGATAACAAAACTGGTAAAGTCATCACAATATCGGCACAAAACACTATTTTAGCTACTGGTGGCGCTGGTAAGGTTTATCTTTACACGACTAACCCAGACGTGAGCACTGGCGATGGTATTGCTATGGCTTGGCGTGCAGGTTGCCGTGTGGCTAATATGGAATTTATACAATTTCACCCGACTTGCTTATTTCACCCCCATGCTAAATCATTTTTAATTAGCGAAGCAGTACGTGGCGAGGGCGGTTTACTCAAACTACCAGATGGAACTAGATTCATGCCCGAGCATGATTCGCGTGAAGAGCTGGCTCCTCGCGACGTTGTGGCTCGTGCCATTGATTATGAAATGAAAAAGCGCGGGCTAGATTGTGTTTATTTAGATATTTCTGATAAACCTTTAACATTTATTTTGGAGCATTTCCCTAATATCTATCGACGCTGTTTAGAGTTAGGCATCGACATAAGCAAAACACCGATTCCAGTAGTGCCCGCTGCACATTACACCTGCGGTGGCGTAATGGTAGACGACAAAGGCTTAACTGATATAAGTCATTTGTACGCAATAGGCGAAACCGCTTGTACAGGCTTGCATGGATCTAATCGACTAGCAAGTAACTCGCTACTTGAATGTTTAGTGTTCGGCCAAGCTGCAGCTGAAGATATTTTGAGCCAAGCGACCAAACCTACGCCAACCTTACCGTATTGGGATGAAAGCCGCGTTACCGATGCAGATGAAGAAGTGCTCATTACGCATACTTGGGATGAGCTTCGTCGCTTTATGTGGAACTACGTAGGCATCGTACGCACTGACAAACGTCTAAGTCGAGCATTGCATCGCATTCATATGTTGCGAGATGAAGTAGATGAGTTTTACAGTAACTTCAAAATTAGCAACGATTTAATCGAACTGCGTAACTTACTACAAGTGGCTGAATTGATTGTTGAAAGTGCGATTTCACGTAAAGAAAGTCGCGGCTTACATTACAGCAAGGACCATCCAAAAACTGAGCTAGAGCCTATCCCCACAGTGTTAGAGCCTTCTAATTATTATAGCTTGCTGGACCGTGAACATGGCAGTAACCATCCACACTGATGGAGTTTGCAGGTACTATTTTAGCTTGCTTTTTTCTACTCATTGCTACTGTTAGCAATGCAGCAGATGTTTATCAAGTCACCTATGTCTATGATGGTGACACGGTAAAATTAAGAACGGTAAAAGCAAGAGAAGAAAGTGAAATAAAACTACGCCTCACTGACATCGATGCTCCCGAGCGAAATCAAGCTTATGGCTTAAAATCATGCCGCGCACTTATGAAACTTTGCCAAGGTAGCAACGTACTTGTTACTGCACATATTACCGGTATAGATAAATACCAACGCTCGCTAGGTCAAATGCAATGTAATTATATTGATGCAAGCAGATGTCTATCTGAGTATGGTTTAGCTTGGCACTAAGCGCAATATTCGATTAATGACGAAATCTACAATCTTGCATTAAGAGCACGCCAGCTAAGACTTGGTCTTTGGGCGAATGAAGCGCCTATTCCACCTTGAACTTGGCGGAAAAATCATGCAAATGAAAAATATAATCCTCATTAAAAATACAAACCTATCTTTAATTTCAATCTTCCGTATAATTCGCATTACTAGATATCTAGTCCCTACGCCAACCAATCAGCGTAGCGGTTTCTACTATAATCTTCTTGATTTTCAAATCTCTCATGAATGATTATTACATTTGCCTGCCTCGATTGGTGTTGCTTCATAAGTAATTGGTCGGCTTAAACTCAGCTGGAGCTTTACTTTGACTGCACAAAACCTGTCTATTGAAATAACACCTAATAACTTTAACACCCCAGATTCTAACAATTTGGGATTTGATAAGCTTGGATTATCTGAACCCATTCTGCGCGCTATTGGCGATGCAGGTTATACCACCCCAACCCCTATTCAAGCCAAGGCGATTCCGCAAGTATTAAGTGGTGGCGATTTACTGGCAGGTGCACAAACAGGCACTGGTAAGACTGCTGGTTTTACACTACCAATCTTGCATTTGTTAAGCCAAAAACCTTTGAGCGAAGTTGCAAAAGGTAAACCACGCTGTTTAATGCTTACGCCAACGCGCGAGCTTGCAGCGCAGATTGAAGAGTCTGTTAAGACTTATGGTAAATATTTACCGCTAACTTCTACCGTGATTTTTGGTGGTGTGAATGCTAACCCACAAATTTCGCGCTTGAAAAAACCATTAGATATTTTGGTCGCTACCCCAGGCCGTTTGCTTGACCATGCGAATCAAAAGAATGTTGATCTTAGTGGAGTTGAGATTTTAGTATTAGATGAAGCAGACCGTATGTTGGATATGGGCTTTATCCGTGATATTAAAAAAATCTTAGCGATGTTACCTAAAACGCGCCAGAACCTATTGTTCTCTGCAACTTTTTCAGATGAAATTAAAGCGCTTTCTGAGGGATTATTAAATAATCCTGGCTTTGTTGAAGTAGCACGTCGTAACACGGCTTCTGAATTGGTTGAGCAAACCGTGCATATGGTTGCGCAAAGCCATAAGCGTGAATTAATGAGCTACCTCATTAAACAAAATGAGTGGAAACAAGTATTGATATTCACCCGCACAAAACATGGTGCAAACCGTTTAGCTGAAAAATTAATCAAAGATGATATTCAAGCCGCTGCGATTCATGGCAACAAAAGCCAAGGCGCACGTACCAAGGCATTAGCACAATTTAAAGATGGTAGCATGCGTGTGTTAGTCGCTACTGACATCGCTGCACGTGGGCTAGATATCGACCAATTGCCACAAGTGGTGAATTTTGAATTGCCGAATGTGCCTGAAGATTATGTGCATCGTATCGGCCGTACTGGTCGGGCAGGCAGTAGCGGTGCAGCGGTTTCGTTAGTAGATCGTGAAGAGTTAAAACTACTTAAAGATATTGAAAAACTGATTAAACGCGAAATCACTAAAGTGCATGTAGAAGGTTTTACACCGAACCCAAACCTAGAACCTGAAGCACCTCGTTCTACACAGCCACATGGTAGACCACCACGCGGACACGGCCAAGGCCAGCAACGTAAACAAGGCGATGCGAATGGCGCGGAACAAAATGTTAGCCGTGATGCTGACCAAAACCGTGATCAATCTCAAGCTAGAAACCAAGCCAGAAATCAAACAAGCCCAAATGCTGAGGGTCGCCCTACGAAGAGAAATGGTCGCAGGCCGAGCAATGGTGCAGACAGTCGCATGAGTAATGGAACAAGTCACGTAAATAACCAGTCGATTAGGGAGCCTCAAACCAACTCAACCAAAAATATGTCAGAAGCGGCGCGTCATCAAGCGATGCCACAACCAGCATTGTTTGCGCCAAAAAGCACTAACAACGGTAACTTTAATCGCGGCAGTGGAAATGGTAGTGGCCCAAGCCGCAGCAACAACAATTCTGGTAGCCAACATAGAACGGGTGGCCGAGGACGATAATCTTTCACTTTAACGTAGTAATATCAAAAATAAATGTCTAGCGCGTTTAAGCAAATTACAAAAATAGATTAAAATTCTAATCATTAAAATTTTTACAAACTTGATTTAGGAACAACCATGCAAATTGCAATGAACACAGTAGTAACAATGACTTATGAACTTAAAGATGCTGATGGCAATGTGCTTGAATCTAGCGCAGAACCAGTCGCTTACTTACACGGTGGCTACGACAATATTTTCCCAAAAGTTGAAGAAGCAATGCATGGCAAAAATGTCGGCGATGTTGTGTTAGTGGATTTACAGCCGGCTGATGCATTCGGAGAATACGATGAAGAGTTAGTACAAATCGAACCAGCAAGTGCGTTCCCAGCAGATGAGTTAAAAGTGGGGATGCAATTTGAAGGTGAAGACGATACAGGCGAAGTGATCTTATACACAGTCACAGAAATCGCTGATGATAAAGTGATTGTAGATGGCAATCATCCTTGGGCTGGTGAGCGCGTAGTATTTAGCGCAACAATTACCGATGTACGTAGCGCGAATAAAGAAGAATTAACACACCAACATGTGCATGGCGCTGGTGGTCATCAGCACTAAGTAATGCTGCTGTAAAAGTAATAAAAAAAGCACTCAGATTTGAGTGTTTTTTATTATTTGTTGTCTATTTATTGTCAATAAGTGCTTTTAGCTTATACAGTAAATCCAATGCCTGCTTAGGCGTAAAATCATCCGCTTGTATTGTTTCTAATTCACTGATGACTGGATGTACTGGCAACTCCGCATCTTGCTCACCCATCATAAACATATCAGGCTGAGCGGTATTACTTGCAACTTGATTACTCTCAAGTAGAATCAATTTTCGTTTAGCAGCCATGACTACACTTTTAGGAATGCCCGCCAATTGCGCCACTTTCAAGCCATAGCTTTGATTAGCAGCACCCTCTTCTACTTTATGCATAAAGACGATATTGTTGGCGTGTTCAACTGCATCAAGATGTACGTTCGCAGCATGTTTGAACTCATCTACGATACGCGTGAGTTCAAAGTAATGGGTAGCGAAAAGCGTGTAGCTGCGATTCTTTTCTAGCAGTTGCTTAGCTACAGCCCAAGCTAGGCTCAAACCATCAAAGGTAGAAGTCCCGCGTCCAATCTCGTCCAGTAGTACTAAACTTTTTTCAGTGGCATTGTGCAAAATATTGGCGGTTTCAGTCATTTCCACCATAAAGGTAGATCGGCCACCTGCTAAGTCATCAGAAGCCCCTATTCGTGTCATGATGCGGTCAATTTCGCCGATTTTAGCGACACTTGCTGGCACATAGCTACCACAATATGCCAAGAGAATAATTAAGGCTGTTTGTCGCATAAAGGTAGATTTGCCGCCCATATTCGGCCCAGTAATAAGCAATAGCTTGCGATATGGATTTAACGATACATCGTTGGCAATAAATGGCTGGCCTGACGCTGCAACTGAAATCTGCTCTACAACAGCATGACGGCCATTCACAATATGAATACCCGCTTCAGTGGTGAAGTTAGGTGCGACATAATTCAGCGTCACAGCACGTTCAGCAAAACAACACAGCACATCCAAGCTAGCCACTGCGCCGGCATTAGATTGTAATACCGAGATATACGGCATAAGGTTCTCTAACACTTCGGCATAGAGTATTTTTTCACGCGCCAATGCGCGGTCGTTCGCACTGAGCACTTTATCTTCAAAGGATTTCAATTCAGGCGTAATAAAACGCTCAACATTTTTAAGCGTTTGGCGTCGTCGATATTCAGCAGGTGCACTTTCAGCTTGTGTACGACTTATCTCAATATAAAAGCCATGTACGCTGTTGTACTCCACTTTTAAATTAGCAATGCCAGTACGGGCTTTTTCAGCAGCTTCAAAATTGAGTAAAAATTCACCATGATTATTTTGTAACGCGCGTAACTCATCTAAGTCTGCATCATACCCATCGGCAATCACGCCACCCTCACGCAACACGACACTAGGTTCTGGCTTGATTGCGGTGGTAAGCAATGTGACCACCTCGCTAGGCGCAGTTAAGCTTGAGCCTAATGTTTGTAGCAAGCCAGTATGCAAATCTTGCAACTGAGTTTGCACTAGTGGGAGATGCTGCAAACTGATTGATAATCCTGATAAATCACGCGGCCGCGCTGTTTTGAGTGCAATACGTGCCGTAATACGCTCGATATCGCCAATCGCTTTAAGCGTGGTGTTGATAGAAGAGTAGCGATGCTGCTGAATCAAATCAGCAATCGACTCATGGCGTTTCATCACCAAACTTCTATCTTGTAGAGGATGGTGCAACCAATGCCTAAGCAACCGTGCGCCCATTATTGTTTGAGTCGTATTGAGTAATGAATACAACGTTGGCGATTGCTCACCGCGTATGGTCATATCAATTTCTAAATTACGGCGTGTAGCCGCATCTAGCTGAATATAAGCACTAGTCGTTTCAACGCTTAAGGCATTGATGTGTGGCAAGGTGGTACGCTGCGTGTGTTTTACGTAATCTAATAGCGCACCAGCTGCACAAATAGCTGGCTGCAAACTTGCACAGCCAAAACCATTCAAATCATAGGTATTGAGCTGTTTGGTGAGCGTATTAAAAGCACTATCATAATCAAACTGCCAAGGGCTTAAACGCTTTTTGGCAATCTTGCTGGCAACGATCGCCGCGTCCTGAAAATCATCAGCCAACAGAATTTCACTGGGCGCAATTCGCTCGATTTCCTGACCTAATAAGCCGACTGCAATCTCACTTAAAATAAAAGTGCCTGCAGCCAGATTCAAGCGCGCCAAGCCAATCAAGCCATCCGCCTGAAAAATACTCAGTAGTTGATTGTCACGAGACTCATCTAGTAGCGCCGTATCCGTCAGAGTGCCAGGCGTTAAAATGCGGGCAACTTGTCTATCTACGGGACCCTTGCTGGTGGCTGGGTCACCCACTTGCTCACAAATTGCGACTGCCTCACCTAACTTGGCAAGCTTTGCTAAATACTGCTCAGCAGCATGATATGGCACCCCCGCCATTTTAATAGGCTGACCATTACTACTACCTCTGTACGTCAGCGTAATGCCGAGCAATTTGGATGCTTTTTCAGCATCTTCAAAGAATAGCTCATAAAAGTCTCCCATGCGATAAAATAGCAGCATGTCTGAATGTTGCGCTTTAAGCCCAAGATACTGACGCATCATGGGCGTATGACTGGCGTTAGATTCTGGTGTTACAGTATCCATCATAAGAGTATTTTTAGTAAGATTAGCCACAACAACCGTTTGGGAAATAAAGGAGTATTTTACAAATTAATTGCATGATTTAGATTTAGATTAGCGTAGATTTAGATTTAAAAGTCTTTTATGAGCAGCCTTTTTAAACAACCAAAAAGTTATTTACTTGGATGAAGTATCTCGAACGTTGTAGTTCGTATCAGTCGAGAAAAATCTTGTGCTTTGTCGGCCGCATGCGCTCTAGCGTTCACGTGGCTTATCTGTTCGAGTTTAGAAAATGGCACGCTAGTATCTAAACGACCAGCATCGTATACATATTTAGGCAAATAGCCGCTGGCTAAAATTTGCCAACTGTATGGCAGATTGTCAGAATTCACGCGATTGTGTTGCCAGATATTATTGGTGCAATTAGTGGTTAAACTGTTATAAAACTCCGGCTTTATTTTCAGTGCGTTGATTTTTTTAATATATTCTAAAAATAACTTTTTGTCACTGTCCAAAGCACTGTGCGTGCGATATACATACACTTGCTCAGGAGGGTCACGGCGGTAATTAGTGCGTAGACGAATCAAATCACGCTCATCCGCCACCACGTAATAAAGCTCATATTGGCGAAAAAAACCTTTTAGGGTTGAATAAGCCTCGCCTTTTTCTCTACGCGCTTCAATAGAAATTGCGACATTGTCATTGTCACCAAAATCAAAACTTAAAAATATGTGCGCAATCGCTGGGCCCATCCAATAAGTCGCAACCAAATCCACACCTCGCAACTTATTGAGGTCAAACTTCTTTTCATAAAAGGCGGGGGTATAGTCAAGCTCGGAACGGTAATCAAAATTACGAATATTGCGTATGGTCACAAGATTGCCGTTAATGGTGGCTTCTGGCAACACCGCTACATCGGTCTGCCAATCTCGATGATTAGAAGGTGTTAACTTGCAATACCAGATGAAAATAGCTGTGATGAATAAACCGATAATCAGCAAAGCTACGTTTTTGAAAGTAGCCTGCTTCGCAAGTTTGTTTATTATTGTAGACATACTCAATATGCGGCTTTAGCGCATTTAATGCTTATTTACTTTTACTTCACTACATTTAACAGCTGTTTTAACTGGTGTCTCAGCTAATGCATCAATTGATGGAGCCAGTGATTTTTTTGGTGGCATGATAAATTCACCTGGATGCTGGTTAAACCTGCTCGCCAAGTTTTTTACCAGTAATCGCCACTGCTTAAAGCGTACTTTACGCGACTTCATCGCCACGTATAAAGCTAAGCCAAAACTCACAGCGAGATTCAAAAAGCCTATTAAGATTAAACCTAATGATACATAAGCAATAGCTTGCCAAGTGGTTATAAAGTCTAAACCAACCACTGCAAAACCAACAGAAGCAGATGATAAGGTAATATGACGCACATCAAATGGTAAACCAAACAATATGCCGATTAAAGTGGCACCACCTAATAAACAACCAAAGTAAAAGTTACCGGCCAGCGCACCTAAGTTATTTTCTACGTAATTTGCTACGCGGTCTAAACGCGAAATGCCTAACAGTTTTTGCAGCCACCTAAGCGCACGTAAACGCTGTGGAATATTATTGTATACGGCTAAATTATCGTGATAACCAGCGATTAGGCCTGATAAAAACAAACAAACTCCAGCTACACCCGCATAAAACAACGCACCCGTATGAAGAGGGTCAACATCTAAAAGTATGTGATGGGCTTTTTCTGGCAATACAGCATGCTGGCCTGTAAAGTAAAATATGCTCCATGCAATCAGCATCGCAACAGGCACCGCCAATACTACATTACCAAAAATTGCGATGATTTGGCTTCGTGTAGTATTGGCAATCATCGCGATTAGGTTATTCATTTCCTTAGATTTACTATCGGTAGCATCAATACTAGCTGCAATGGCAGCTGCAGTCATGGCTGGTTGTTTAGTGGCCACCGTGAAATGTAAAATATGAATTAATATAAACCCTAAGCCATAATTTAAACTGAATAAAATGGCTTCTGTTAGTGGTGCTAAATGATGCTTGGCTACAAAAATCTTAATAAGCGCCATGAATCCTACGATAATACCCGCGCCCATTGCTGACCGCATCAGGGCGAAATATTCGGTACGATTTTCGGTAATATAATGCTCACCCGTACGGCTAGCATTTTCTGTGACACGTAGCGCCATTACCTCGACGTTTTCTTGCCAATGTTCACTTACATCGTTTTTATGACACTCACTGTAAACCAACTCTTTGAATAGTTTTACAACTTCAGGATTTGCACATTTATGGATCGCAAGCTCACTCGCCTCCGTACTCCCGTTATCAGCAATATCTTGGCAATGATTATCTGGACCTAAACAATCAAGTATATGTAGCAGCTTTTCTAAACGTGCAATTTGCTGTGCCATTCGCTGCAACAAATAGGTAAGGTGAATACTCGTACCCGTCTGCGAACTATTTCGGCGAATTTTGATAATAATGGCGCTGCATTGATCAAGCATTACCAAAATATGTTTAACGTCAGATTGGTTACTGCTCGAATTAAAATCATGGTTATTTTTATCAGGTGATGCTAAAAATTCAGCCAGCTCAACTTGTTGGGTGATAAATGGTGAAGTGTGCTGCTCTAGCTCTGGGTGATTTCTTAATAGCTCCGGCTCTAAGCCCAGCGCGGCAATACGGTAAGAGAGTACTTGTGTCGCAGCCAACAGATTTTGGCGACAAGGCTCTGTGATTTCAACGGATGCTTCATTGAATCTTATTGCAACTATGAGCTCCTCCCACACTGCGTTTGGCACTGCCAAAACCCAGACCTCGTCACTTTCTTTAGTGAAGAAAAGTGCAAATAAATCAATGAGGTAAGAACTATCAATCGCTTCAGGTAAAAACTTGTGTGAAATACGTCTTCGCATCTCGGTAAAAAAACCCGTAAATACAGAGTGACGCGCCAACAAAAACAAAGAAATAGGTTTACGTTCACTTAATAACTGCAATATTGCTTCACGCAATAATCGGGCTTTTTCAGCATCACTATTAAGCAAATAACAAAGCGCTTGAATGGCTTTGATTGCCGCATCGACTTGCTGCGACTTAGAAGGCCTAATCTGAGCAATTAAATCTGCCACGAGATTAGGCGCGTGATGTGCGGCTAAAGCTTTAGAACCGTCATTTAAAACATTTTTTACATATTGTTCAAATACAGGCTCTATCATTTATTTACACTTTTTTTAAATTGCACACTAAACCAAGCAATGACCTAAGATAAAAACACTAATTAAAAAAACGCCACTTTAAAACGACTCCCACTTACAGCTTAGTTTACTTGGGCGTTTTAAGATCATCCGTTAAATGTGGGCTCAACGTTTGCAGCATCTGAGAGAATATCTTTGGGTTTGCTGCAACGATATTCCCTGTTTTCAGCCAAGATTCATTACCTTCAAAATCCCCAACAATACCACCAGCTTCTTGCACGATTAAACCACCAGCTGCAATATCCCAAGTTGATAGATCTATTTCCCAAAAACCATCGTACCAGCCCGCAGCTACGTAAGCCAAATCTAACGCGGCTGAACCTGGACGACGAATACCGGTAGTTTTCTTGATCATGTCTTTCAACATGTCTAAATACGTATCTAGATGCGTAAAGTCACGGTACGGAAAACCTGTTCCCACCAAAGCATCTTGTAGTTTAGTACGCTGGGTGACACGAATTCGCTTGTCATTTAAAAACGCACCGCGACCTTTAGTGGCAGTGAATAGATCATTCCTATTAGGGTCATACACCACTGCGTGCATCAATACACCGCGCTCTTGTAGCGCGATTGAAATACAATATTGCGGCAAGCCGTGTAAAAAGTTGGTAGTACCATCAAGGGGATCAATAATCCAAATAAAGTCAGATTCGATATTAGATTCGCCACTTTCTTCACCTAAAAAGCCATGCGTTGGATACAGCTCTTTAAGCGTATCGATAATCGCCTGCTCAGCAACTTTATCCACTTCAGTGACAAAGTCATTATAAGTTTTAGTTTGAATCTTAAGTGAGCCAATGTCTTCAGAGGCACGTGTAATAATATTGCCGGCACGGCGAGCAGCTTTCACTGCATTGGATAGCATGGGATGCATATTTTCTCGAATCTAGTAAATGTTCGGTTTTTATCACGCAAAAATTCATATACACGTTGGCATATAAAACTAAATTAAGGTCGTGTTAAAAGACTGATAAAATAACATTTTAACGGTTATTACCGTCACTGCAAAATTAGATTCTATAAAATATACGATTATTAAATTAACATTTAAATATATGCACTCAGAAATAGACTCTAAAAACCTGCCTACGCTGCGAAATTTTCGCGTAATCCTTTGCCAAACCAGCCATCCTGGCAACATAGGATCAGCTGCGCGCGCCATGAAAACCATGGGCTTACAGCATCTTTATTTGGTTAAGCCAGATAGCTTTCCTGATGCGCATGCCACCGCATTATCTACTGGTGCGGCAGATTTGCTTGAGAATGCGATTGTGACTGAAACGCTTGCAGAAGCACTAACGGGCTGTGCTTATGCGATTGGCTTAAGTGCGCGTAAGCGTAGCCTTTCGCATGAATTGGTCAATGTTCGTACAGCTGCGTCTAAAGCGGTAGACATTGCTGCTAGTCAGCCTGTTGCACTTGTATTTGGCACCGAAATGAGCGGCTTATCTAATGCAGAGCTTGATCATTGCCAGATGTTGGCGATGATTCCAGCCAACCCTGACTACACTTCACTCAATCTTGCCGCAGCGGTACAAATCATGTGCTATGAGCTCAGATTGGCAGTTTTAGAAAATGCAAGCCTTGAAGATGCGCAACTCACCCCCAATACTATTGTTGAGTTTGCGACGATTGATAGCCTGGAAGGTTTTTATATACATTTAGAAGAAACGTTGTTGCATATTGGCTATTTAAACCCGGCTGCCCCTAAGAAACTGATGGAGCGCATGCGTCGTATTTATGCCAGAATTCGGCTGGAAAAAGAAGAAGTTAACCTATTACGTGGCATACTTACGTTGACGGTAACGCCTAGAAAACACGATAAATACTAAGGTATCTAATATGGTATTTAAGGGCCGCATGTTTAATCACATTAAAGAAGATATTTCTATCGTTTTTGAACGCGACCCCGCGGCCAGAACGCATTGGGAAATCATTACCACCTATCCCGGTGTACATGCGCTTTTAATGCACCGCATATCTCATTGGTTATGGCAACATCGTTTTTATTGGCTGGCGCGTTTTAACTCGCACATTGGCCGCTGGCTAACAGGTATTGAGATTCATCCAGGAGCTACTGTTGGTCGACGAGTGTTTATTGACCACGGTATGGGTGTAGTCATTGGTGAGACCGCAGTAATTGGTGACGACTGCACGTTGTACCATGGCGTAACATTGGGCGGCACTTCATGGAATAAAGGTAAACGTCATCCAACTTTAGAAAGTGGCGTAGTCATTGGTGCTGGTGCTAAAGTATTAGGCCCAATCACGGTAGGTGCTGGCGCTAAAATCGGTTCTAATGCCGTTGTAGTAAAAGATGTACCTGCTAATGCCACGGCAGTGGGAATTCCTGCGCGTATTTTAGAAGAGGAAAAAGCAGATAAAGATGCTCAAGCAGCTAAATCTGCAAAAAATGCCAGTTTCACCGCCTATGCCGTCGGCAATGAGAATGATCAATTTAATCCAGAAGCGATGGCGAAAACTTTGCAAACTTTGCTTGATCATAGTATTGCACAAGATACAAAGTTAGCTACACTTACGTTGCAGCTAAAAGCATTAGGTGCAGACTCTAGTTCAGACGCTGAAGTGGCCGAGGCATTTGATATTACCCACGATACCAAGCACATCCCTAGTAAATAAGTTGCGAACAGATCTCAATTAATTTAAAGATAAATTTCCCTTAAATAGCAGGAACTAAACCCGCATAATAGTTGACTAAATTTGTATGGTATTATATTATTCTAATGTAATACGTTTAGTTAATTATTTAGGTATTAAATCAAGCATGAAACTCACGACTAAAGGAAGATTTGCTGTTACAGCGATGCTTGACCTCGCGATGAACGAGGCTAAATTTGGCGCAGGCATCAAGCCAGTCACATTAGCTGGTATTAGTGATCGCCAAAGTATTTCGCTATCTTACTTAGAACAGCTCTTCAGCCGTCTGCGTCGCCAAGGTTTAGTGAGTAGCGTACGTGGCCCTGGCGGCGGTTACAAGCTTGCAAAGAACTATGCTGATATTTCAGTCGCTGAAATCATTAATGCAGTAGATGAACAAATTGATGCTACACAGTGTGGTGGTCACGAAAACTGCCGCGATGAAGGACGCTGTATGACCCATGATTTATGGGCAACCTTGAATAGTAAAATTTTAGATTATCTTGACGGTATCAGCTTGGCAGACATGGTGGCTTCGCAGACTAGTGGTCAAAAAGTGTTAATTACGCCGCGTGCTTGTGGAATCGCTAAAAATGGAATTCCTGCGAATAGGACAAGCGCAAATATAAACATAACAATGCCTGAAGCAATCGCGGTTTAATTTTTAAGAGTTTAATTTTAAAGCGATGGCTAATGTTTATTTCGATAACAATGCAACAACGGCGCTAGATAATCGCGTTTTAGAAGCGATGTTGCCATGGTTAAGCAACCAAGGCGGCAATCCAACCAGTAGTCATGTATACGGCAGGTCAGCACGCGATGCAGTAGAACATGCTAGAGCGCAAGTCGCAGAAGCCTGCGGGGCTTATAGTTCACAGGTTGTTTTTACGGCAAATGGTACGGAAGCGAATAATTTTGCAATAAAAGGAATGGCAGGCAATCAACCGTCTGCACAGATTTTAACTAGCGTGATTGAGCATCCATGTGTTACTCGCCCTGCTTTGATGATGCAAAAGTTTGGTTACAGCAGCAAGCCAATCTCAGTTAATATCAACGGTAAACTGAGTTTAGAAAATTTGCAGCAGCAACTTACATTACCGACCAGTTTAGTTTCGGTGATGTTAGCCAATAACGAAACTGGCGTGATACAAGAAGTGGCCATAGTTGCTGAAATGGCACGCGCAACAGGTGCTTTTATGCATACTGATGCAGTACAGTGCTTAGGAAAAATACCTCTGAGCTTTACTGATTTGAATGTACATGCCATGACGGTTTCAAGCCATAAGATTCATGGCCCACAAGGTGCCGCGGCGCTTATATTAGATAAGCGCTTAGATATACAGCCATTGTTGCATGGTGGTGGGCAAGAAAAAGGTTTACGCAGCGGTACAGAAAATGTGGCGGCGATTGTAGGGTTTGGTGTCGCTTGTGAATTAGCGGTGGCGAATCGAATCCGTTACGCTTCACACACACAGTTATTACGTGACCAGTTTGAGCAAGGATTAGTAGCCATTGGTTCGATTAAATTGGATGTCACGATTTTTGGAAACAAAGTAGCACGATTGCCGAATACTAGCTTTTTCGCAATCAATGGTATCGAAGGTGAAACATTGGTAATGGCTTTAGATCGTAAAGGTTATGCAGTAGCTAGCGGCTCTGCCTGCTCTAGCGATAGCACTGAGCCTAGCCATGTGTTACTGGCCATGTGCATAGATAAAGATTTAGCACGCAGCGCAATGCGGGTGAGTTTTGATGCAACGAACACGCTAGCACAAGTGAATGATTTTTTAGTGACTTTGCATAACGAAGTCAAACGCTTGAAAGAATTAACCGCGATAGCGGCATAAAAATAAAACATAAAAGCAGCATTAGACTGCTCAGGGTAACCAAATTATAAAATGCAAGGATGAATTAACGTTATGTCAGCAACAATAGAAATGCCAATTAAAAAAGATTTATTTGATGTGAATGGTCTTGCAAAAAGTTTACATGATGAATCAGGTCCACCAGTTTATTTGGACTACTCAGCCACTACGCCAGTAGATCCGCGAGTGGCCGCTATGATGATTCCTTATATCACAGAACATTTTGGTAACCCTGCCTCACGCAGCCATCCTTACGGTTGGACTGCTGAAAAAGCGGTTGAAAATGCACGTGAAGAAGTAGCAAAGCTAGTAGGTGCGGACCCGCGTGAAATCGTGTGGACTTCAGGTGCGACAGAGTCTAATAACCTTGCCATTAAAGGTGCTGCAAATTTTTACAGTGGTAAGGGTAAGCACATCATTACTATCGCTACTGAGCACAAAGCAGTGATTGACGCAGTGCGTGAGCTTGAGCGTGCTGGTTTTACTGCCACTTATTTAGAGCCTGAACCAAATGGTTTGATTGATTTAGCTAAATTCAAGGCGGCGATTCAGCCAGATACCGTATTAGCATCAGTGATGCTAGTGAACAATGAAATTGGCGTAATTCAAGACATTACTGCAATTGGTAATATTTGCCGTGAAAATAATGTGATTTTTCATGTAGATGCTGCGCAGGCAACTGGTAAAGTACATATTGATTTAGAAAAATTACCTGTTGATTTAATGAGCTTCTGTGCACATAAAACCTATGGCCCTAAAGGCATTGGTGCATTATATGTTCGCCGTAAACCGCGTATTCGGATTGAAGCGCAAATGCACGGTGGCGGTCATGAGCGCGGCATGCGTTCTGGTACTCTAGCAACGCACCAAATTGTTGGTATGGGTGAAGCCTTTAGAATTGCACGCGAAGAGATGGATGTTGAAAATTCACGTATTCGCAAGCTGCGCGATAAGCTTTTACATGGTTTGCAGGATATGGAAGAAGTGTATGTGAATGGCGATTTGGAGCAACGCGTACCGCACAATCTAAATATCAGCTTCAATTATGTTGAAGGCGAGTCTTTGATTATGGCAGTTAAAGGTATTGCAGTATCAAGCGGTTCTGCATGTACTTCAGCCAGCTTAGAACCTAGCTATGTATTGCGCGCTTTGGGTCGTAGTGATGAATTAGCCCATAGCTCGATTCGTTTCTCAATCGGTCGTTTTACCACTGAAGATGATGTGGATTACACGATTGAGTTAATGAAAAGTAAGATTGATAAATTAAGAGAGTTATCGCCGCTTTGGGAAATGTTTAAAGACGGTATTGATATATCCAAAGTACAGTGGGCCGCACATTAGCACTATAACGTGCAGTAGGCTGCACTTGAAATGTTTCTCTTTTTCCGCCTAGTTACGTTGTCGGTATGCTAGTCGAAAAAATACTGCGCATTTACAATTAGTAAGAATTAATTAAGGAGTATGAATCATGGCTTATAGCGACAAAGTTTTAGATCATTACGAAAATCCGCGCAACGTGGGTACGTTAGACAAAAATGACCCGAACGTAGGTACGGGCATGGTTGGCGCGCCAGCTTGTGGCGATGTGATGAAATTGATGATTAAAGTTAATGATAGCGGCATTATTGAAGATGCAAAATTCAAAACGTATGGTTGCGGTTCAGCAATTGCCTCTAGCTCATTGGTGACAGAGTGGTTGAAAGGCAAAACTATTGATGAAGCCTATGCGATTAAAAACTCTGCTATTGCAGAAGAGCTTGCTTTGCCACCTGTCAAAATTCATTGTTCAGTATTAGCCGAAGATGCCATTAAGGCCGCTGTAGCAGATATTAAAGCAAAACAGTTAGCGAAAGAGACTGCATAATCTATGGCAATCACCTTAACTCAATCCGCTGCAAATCGTGTTGAAACGTTCCTTGCCAATCGCGGCAAGGGCGTGGGTCTTCGCTTGGGTGTTAAAACCACAGGTTGCTCTGGCATGGCTTACACTTTAGAGTTTGTAGATGAGCTTAACGAAGAAGATACGGCATTTGAAAGCAATGGCATTAAGATTATAATTGACCCAAAAAGCTTGGTTTATATTGACGGCACTGAATTAGACTTCACAAAAGAAGGCTTAAACGAAGGCTTTAAATTTAACAACCCTAACGTTAAAGATGAGTGTGGTTGCGGCGAGAGCTTTACGGTGTGACACAAGGTTATTTTGAGTTATTTGGGCTTGATTCTAAGTTCAATATTGATTTAGCTACACTTGAAAGCAATTTCCGAAAAATACAATCTGAGTCTCACCCTGACCGTTTCGTGACTGCAAACGCTGCTGAAAAGTTAAAATCCATGCAGTTAGCAACACTGGCGAACAAGGCCTATCAAACTCTTAAAAAACCAGCATTGCGTGCAGAATATCTATTGAAGTTACAAGGCATAGAAGCCATAAGCGAAACCAATACCACAATGCCCATGGAATTTTTAATGCAGCAAATGGAATGGCGCGAAGCGATAGATGACGCAAAAAATGCTAACGATATCGATAGGTTAGATGCTTTGCTTGTTGAGATGCAACAAGAAGGAAAGATGCTTAATACAGCGCTCGCTTTGTTGATTGACGATCATCAAGACTATAAAACAGCCACTGAAACAACGCGTAAACTGATTTTTATTGATAAAGTTTGTATAGATATTAACAAAGTAATTGAGCAGATAGAGAACTAGACAAATGGCGTTATTGCAAATCTCCGAACCTGGTATGAGCGCCGCGCCGCATCAACACAAGTTGGCGGTAGGTATTGACTTAGGCACTACAAATTCATTGGTGGCGACAGTAAGCAGTGGTTTGAGCAGTGTGTTGAGTGATGAGCACGGCCATGCTTTATTGCCTTCTGTAGTGCATTACCTCAAAGATGGCTCAGTTGACGTTGGATTCTCTGCGCAAAAACAACAAAACCTAGATCCGCATAATACGATTTTGTCTGTTAAGCGCTTTATGGGTCGCGGATTGAAAGACATTGATATTTCAATGTCTCCCTATCATTTTGTTGACACTTCTCCAACGGAAGCCAGCAAATCAACTGCAAATCAAATGGTACAAATTGAAACCCGTGCCGGCATAAAAAGCCCAGTAGAGATTTCTTCAGAAATATTAAAAGCACTTAAAATCAGAGCCGAAAAATCGCTAGGTGGAGAACTTGTCGGCGCTGTGATTACCGTACCAGCATATTTTGATGACGCGCAACGCCAAGCCACTAAAGACGCAGCTAGGCTAGCAGGAATCAATGTATTGCGCCTGCTTAACGAGCCCACTGCCGCTGCGGTAGCCTATGGCTTAGATAACGCGAGTGAAGGCGTTTACGTGATTTACGACCTTGGTGGGGGCACATTTGATATATCGATACTTAAATTAAGCAAAGGTATATTTGAAGTATTGGCGACCAATGGCGACTCTGCGTTAGGTGGCGATGACTTCGACCAGCGTATATTTTGCTGGATTTTAGAATCAAGTAAGCTTTCCCCACGCAATGCGCACGATACAAGACTATTACTCAGCAAAGCACGTGAAGCCAAAGAATGGCTGACTGAGCATGCGGAAGCGAATATCAGCTGTTTGTTGAGAGATGGTGAATTTGTCAACTTAACGCTCAGCACAGATCAATTTATTACGCTCACCGCTAACCTCGTACAAAAAACCTTAAGTCCAATGCGTAAAGCCCTGCGTGATGCAGCATTAACGATTGAAGAAATTAACGGCATCGTGATGGTAGGTGGCGCGACCAGAATGCCGCAGATACGTAAAACCGTTGCTGAATACTTCAAACAAACACCACTGACTAATCTAGACCCAGACAAAGTAGTGGCGCTGGGTGCCGCGATTCAAGCCAACGTATTAGCCGGTAATAAGAGCGATGCTGATTTGTTATTACTGGATGTCATTCCACTTTCGTTAGGCTTAGAGACTTTTGGCGGGCTGGCCGAAAAAGTCATACATAGAAACAGCACACTACCAGTTGCACGCGCTCAGGAGTTCACCACTTATAAAGATGGGCAAACCGCCATGAGCATTCATGTGGTACAAGGCGAACGTGAATTGGTCAGCGACTGCCGCTCACTCGCACGTTTTGAATTACGCGGTATTCCGCCAATGGTTGCTGGGGCAGCGCGCATTCGCGTCACTTTTACTGTAGATGCGGATGGGTTATTGTCAGTTTCAGCGCGTGAAACATCGTCTAATGTTGAAGCTAACATCACCGTTAAACCTTCTTACGGTTTAAGCGAAGATGAAATCACCAATATACTTAAAGCTTCATTTAACAGTGCTGAAGCAGATAAAAAAGCCCGCATGCTAGCTGAAGCGCGGGTTGATGCAGGAGCGATTATCGAAGCAGTCAAGGCAGCTTTGGCTGCCGATGGCGCGCTAATTAGTGAACAGGAAAAGCTTGCAATAGAAGCTGAAATTCAGCGCCTATCTGCGATTAAAGAAACACAAGATGCCGATGCAATCCATCAAGCAGTTGAAGCACTCAACCAAGCCACAGAATCTTTTGCAGCGGCACGCATGGATGCAAGCATTAGCCGTGCATTTGCTGGAAAAGATTTAAATTCAATTAATTTATAACGATTTATACATTACCAGCATGAATAAAATAATTGTTGGGACAGAGAAATAGGAAATAAAATGCCAAAAATCATCATACTGCCACATGTAGAACTCTGCCCCAACGGCGCTACGCTTGAGGGTAAATCAGGCGATTCGATCTGCGAGACACTATTAAGAAATGCGATTGACATTGATCATGCTTGCGATATGGCGTGCGCATGTACCACATGCCATGTGATTATTCGTGAAGGTTTCAAAACTATTGAGGCATCAGATGATCAAGAAGATGATTTGCTTGATAAAGCTTGGGGATTAGAACCTCATTCACGCTTATCTTGCCAAGCACTTATCGGTACTGAAGACTTAGTAGTAGAAATTCCAAAATACAGCATTAACATGGCAAAAGAAGGTCATCGATAAGGAATTTGCTTTTTTAAGTTTTGTCATTTGTTAGATTACAATTTTTCAAAATAATGAAGCGATGTTGATTCTCCTCATAAAAAATCAAAAATAGTTAGCGCAATTTCTGATGTCTTAGTTGAGATATACGCTCATATCTCTTACCCAAAATTTTCTAACCCAAGACATTGCCAATTACCCATTTCGTATCGCAGAAATTGTGCCTTATCATAGCGCCATAGATGTAGCCACCCATTATTAAGCAACTGCTGGATAATCTCATGCTTGCTAATGACTGCTTCTATTGCTTGGTGCGGCGCATCAATGATCACGGTAAGGCGCAATGGCTCATGTACCCATGCCTTACCATCATGCAGGGATTGGTGAGAGAGGCCAATGCGCAGGTCTCCACAATTGCCCTCAAACACGCCGATATTCCCACCAACGACGTTGTGCAGCAACTTGTTGCCACTACCTAATCTCAATGGTTCGCAGGTCGAGGCGTGGTACTGCCAGTTAATCCAATGCGTGACCAACATGGGTGCAGTCATTAACAGTTCCAGTACACTGCCATCAATGTCTTGATTAGCGTCATAGTCATGCAAAAAGCTACGTCCTTGCATTGCAATACCACGACTTCGCTCACGCGGGGCAATCAAAAAAGCAGCGTTGCCAGCTAACCCCCATTCTGGACGTGTTTGAGCCCCATCGTTGGCGCGACGACGTAGCTGATTCAATAAGTCAGCTTTTGGACTATTTGAATTTAAACCCAACTTAGGTGCGCGCTCACTCCGAACTTTATCGCTGGCTTTTAAAAAGATTTGCTGCAAACCTTCCCACTGCGTGCGTGTTGTAGTGGGTAATAAATCAAGATCGAAACCCTCGATTTCGTCGGTGGTAGTATTGTGTAATGCAGCAACGAACCATGTTGATTGAGGTATGTAGATGCCTTGAGTTTGCAGCGCTGCACGCACTGCCGTTTCGTTGAGCAATTGCGCGAGGGTACGAGCGTTAACCTCTCCAGTTTGGCCGCAACACGCACCACAATCCAAGGCAGCAGCATGTGCATTGTTAGCAGATTGGCTACCATGTCCGACTAAAAGCACTAAGGGCGACAGGTTTTGCTCTAAGCCCATGGCATGCAATACACGAGCGGCCAGCAATACTTTTGCATTGAGATCTAACCCGATAATATGTGGGCGGCAAATAGTGCGATAACGCGTCCGTAAACCATTCAAATCGTCACGCATTCTAGACTTTTTATTAGGAAGTAGCCATTGCCCGAGTTTGGCTACGTAGCCAAATCCTGCCGCTTCTACGAATGAAAACGCAGCGCTTGGCCAACGACTGGCTGAAAGCCATTGGTTTTTAAGCGCAAAATTAGCCAAACGTGATCTGCTGGCAGCCTCATTTTGCGAAGAATCAGATTGATGATCAGCTTCGAACAATGGCACTATACAATCGGCCACCTCTAACACAGGCGCGAGTAAGCCAGGCAATTGAGGTCGTCTGGCCTCTGTGGCCAGTGGCGTGTAGGCTAATGGTAGACCAAAGAATCCAGCAAATCCGATGGTCTGGATAAAGGGTGATGCGTCCTCGAGTGCTCGACGCAAAAGCTCGCTGCGTACATCAATACAAAAAGCGGCCTGCACTTCGATCTTGTGAGGTATTGTCGTTTCATTACTAGATTGAATTAATTGTTCCGCCAACTGTCTCTGAAAGCCAATCTCCAGAGCGACTTGCCAAACCTCATCTACCAACAGCGCATCTTCCGCTTTTTTCATCAGTGTCGCTGTCTGGCTCCACTCATGCTGTAACTTAATAAATGCTTGATCCACTGCCGTATCTTTTTTACACTCCAACAAAATTGCGCCCCATGCCAACCGAATGGCTAGAAGTTCACGCAGGTGTACATCTTCACTACCCTGTAAACGAGCCTCCCAGCCCAGATATGCGCACCATGATGCCCAACCATTAACAGTTAATAATACCGCCTCGAGATAATCTGCCCAGACCTCCTGCGGTAGTCCTAAGCGTTGTAATACCCAGTTTTCAGCCTCCTGTCGGTTGGATGGTAGCGCATTCAGCATGCAACCAAGGTCTGGCAGACCCATCAGCGTACCAATACCATGGTCGTGTTGCAGTGTTTCGCGCCAGAATGTATATAACCCTTGCGACCGTTCGGGTTGCCAGTCGGCCTGATGCTTATCAAAGTAGGCAGCACAAGTTTGACTTACCTGATGTGTGACAGCTTCTCGCCAGGAGAGCCGAGCATGGCGCTTTGAATCATTGTCGAGAACATCAATCAACAGAGGTAACTGCTCTAATGCGGATGAGCTATATAATTCCTCAACACACTGTGTGGAAGTTAAGCCAACAATCGCGGCTAAAGGCACTTGATTGAGCGCAATTTTAAGATCTGCTTCGCTAATACGGCCTTGTTCCCAGTGCTGTTGCTGAATAACTCTTGTCGGGAAAACTTGAATGCTTCCCAGCAGAGCCATCCTAGCAGCCACTTTACGTATTGGCATGCCAACACGCGCCCAATATGGGTTTACAGCAATTGATCGATCTAGCGGCCATACAGGTGCAATGGATTGACAGGCCTTATCACACGCCACATTTATCTGCTTAATTAAAACCGCATATTGCTCGGTATGGCGTTCATCTTTAGCTGCAATTTTTTGAGCTAGAGTTGCTTGGGTTGTAACTTTCGACGCAGATTGATCAAAATGTCTTAATGTTTCCATATGTTTTTCCTTAATGTTCATTGCACAGTAGCCACTATTTCTTACAAAGGCGCGCTTATGTTGTCGGTGCTGGTTGACCCGGAAGTCCAGCGAGTAGGCCATATCCTTAAGGCCATTCGTGTATAGATTTCATCCACATAAAACCCTGCATAGCTCCAACGCCGCCAACCTCGCAGTAGCTGTGGTTTTATCTGTATAATTACTAGGTTAAGGTAAAGCGCTGTCATACCAATTAATGCGACTACTCCGAGCGTGTCGTTGGGTGCATCTTGAATACCGAGTGGCAAAACATGGGCAATAGAAGCCAAAATTGTTAGGCCAGTAACCATCAGCAATCCAGTTAACATATGTAAACAGATGATACGAAAGTTCACATTTTGAGCCGGCAACCATAACAATGGCGCCCAAGCTAGGCCAATAATAGCGCTCCACCACCATGGCCATGCAGCGTTGTTGAATATTGATTGAACCAGAAAAACAGTGATTATCGCCATGGCAGGTGAAAGCAAAAGGCTTAACGGTATAGGGGTCACCATCCCGCGCATCTCTTGCAAGCGGGTTAGTCGCACAACCCCTGAAGCAGAAAGAAATGCATGTGCTTTATAGAGCGAATGTCCAAGGAGATGTAAAGCTGCAAGCGTGTAAAGACCAAGGCCACATTCAAGCACCATAAAGCCCATTTGTGCCGTAGTGGACCAAGCTAGCCGTACCTTGATACTAATGCGAGTAAGCATCACCAAACCTGCTAACAAAGCTGTTACTAACCCAAATATCACTAACATGGAACGTGCAGGCATCGCTTGTTCCAGCAAGGGCGCGAACCGAATAAGCACATAGCCACCAAGGTTAACCACCCCAGCATGTAGTAAGGCAGAAACAGGGGTTGGTGCTTCCATCACTTGAATTAGCCAGCCATGAACAGGTAGTAATGCCGTACGAAGTATGACTGCCAATACAAGACACACCGCGCTGAATTGCAAGTGAGTAGACATGCCATTTAGATCAATATGTGCCCATAAATCTGACAACGAGCCGCTTCCTACTTCGCACCATGACAGAGTACAAGCGGTAATTAACATGACATCAGCAGCCCGATCAGCAATTTGCTTCTTGTGCGCTGCCAGTAAAGCAAAAGCACGGTTAGGATAAAAACAAAGTAAGTGCTCCAGCGCAAAACCCACCAAAGCCCAAGCACTAATCAATATTACCCAGTGATCCGCCATCAGCAATAAATGAACAGCAGCCATCACACTGGCGAGCGCTGTCACGTAGCTTTGTTGCTTAGGCTCACCTTCAAGATTGCGTTTAGAAAAGGTAGCGATAACGGTGCAAAGTAATTGCACCAAGAAAGCCAGCACTGTGCCAAATTGACTTACTATCAACCAAGGTTGAAGTTCTGGAAATATTTGGCCTACAAATATATTAATTAAAGTACACGCTAAAGTTAACACTGACAAACCTATAAACACACGCCATACTTGCATTACAGTGGTAGTAGATAGCAGGGAGATTAACATTGCTGTTATCATTAATATGATAGGTATTAGTGTCAGTACTGAAAAAAGGTATTTCATGAAAATTCCAAAGTTACAAGTTGGAGATATTATGCCAAGCTATAATTGTTCTGTAAAATACATATATAATATTTTTTTCATATTAAAAACAGAATAATGAAGCTAGAACAGCTGAATTTCCATCATCTTTTTTATTTTTGGCATGTGGCTAAGCTTGGTCATTTAACACGTGCTGCACAGGACTTGCATACTTCTCAGTCCGCACTCTCTGCACAGATTCGTCAATTGGAAGATCGCTTGGGTGAAGTATTATTTACTCGTGAGGGACGCCGATTAGTGCTTACCGATACTGGTCAATTAGTGCTTGCCTACGCAGAGGATATTTTTGGCCTGAGCCAAGAAATGCTTGGTCGCCTGCAAGGGCGTAGCGAAGGCGTGACTCGACTACGTATTGGTAGCGTGGCAACGCTGTCAAGAAATTATCAGGAAAACAAAATTCGCCCCTTGCTGGCAGATCCGACCGTAGTATTAACGCTCGAATCTGGATTACTGGACAATCTTCTGAATAGATTAATTCAGCATCAACTGGATGTGGTCTTAGCAAATGAAACAGTGCCTTCTGACATAAACCGCCCTTTACATTGCCACTTTCTAGGCAGTCAGGCTATTTCGTTTGTCGGCCAATCGAGTATCTGGAAGCCTTTTAGCTTGCGTGTGCCTGATGATTTAGATGGACTTGATATTGCCTTGCCCGGACCACGAAGCGCAGTTAGAGTGCAGTTTGATGCGATGTGCAATTCAGCCAATGTAACTCCACGCTTGCGTGCAGAGGTGGATGATATGGCCATGCTACGTTTGATTGCGCGGGATAGTGCTTGGGTAACTGTCCTTCCAGAGGTGGTAGTTCAGGATGAATTACAGTCTGGTTCTTTAGTTCGCGTTGGTCATTCCACGCTGTTACAGGAGCGTTTTTACGCAATCACGACACCACACCGTCACCACATTGAATTGCTAGAGCGACTATTATCTGGGACGTCCGAGACTTCATTAAATCTATAAATACCAATTTACTTATAGAGAACATTTACAAAAAAATCATACATAGTTAGCTGTCTTACAGGAGCGGTCATAACCACTCCCGAAAGTCTAAAATATTAAATCGTTTTCAATAAATTTAACTTTAGCCGTTTCTAAATCGTAAACGCCTCCAACAAGACCGATTTTTTTTTTCGCTAACAACTCTTGTAAGGTTGGACTAGCTAGCAAAATCTGTCTAATCTGAACATCTACATTTAACTCACACACTTTTGCCAAAAACGCTTTATTAGAGGATGCACGATTATCTAACTCGGTGACTTCGCGATTTACTGCAGGGGTGATTAAGTCAGTAATCTCACCAATATGCCCGCCTTTATATCCATCGCAAGCAGCCTTGACTGCACCACAACCACTGTGCCCTAACACTACGACTAACTTACTACCCAAATATTTACAGGCGAACTCCAAACTGCCGATTGCTTTATTCGAGGCGATATTACCAGCCAAGCGCACACTAAAAATATCCCCCAAAGCTTGATCAAAAATAAACTCCGTTGGTGCACGTGAATCACTGCAGCTTAAAATTGCCGCAAATGGATGTTGGGCATTTTGTGTTAGATCGACTAACTTTCTTAAATCTTTTTGCTCAGTTTGATTACTCGAAAAACGCTCATTACCCTCTATGAGCAAAGCAAGGGCCTCTAGTGGCATCATTTTATCGCGATTAATTAGTGGGTGTTTATACATAAAAGCTTTTTTATAATAATTTACTGTATTTTAAACCATATGCCGTTAAAAATAGAAAATCTAATTTTAAAAACTATTGATGCAATAACGACTTAAAAATCGGGACAAAAAGTCGGTTTTTAGTATTGCTTATATTTATAAAAAAAGCCTCCAGAATTAAGTAGAGGCTTTTTGTGGTTAACTTAAACTAGCTTAAAATTTATAAGTTAAATCTAGTTGAATTAAATCAAAGCTATCCAGATTTAAAGCTAAATCTCCACCTGCTCCAGCAGAACCAAAAGTGTTATTTTTACGTTTAGCATGGCCATAAGAAAAGTTTGTGTAGACATTATCTGTAACGTTATATTGTGCTTTCAAGATTGTCCCTTTCATATTGACACGTGAATCCATAAAGTCTGAATCTACGGCATTGGCATCCACTGACCAAACACCAACATCTTGATACCAAACACGTGCAGACCAATCGCCTTTACCCATTTTATTACCTTCAAAGGCTTTAAAGTCTTTAGCTGAACCAACAGCTAAACCTAACAACCATGCACTATCATCACTGCCGCTTGAGCCATTAGCCGCTGCAGCTAAGCCTGAATTTTTTGCACGATCATCACCACTGGTGTTGTAAACATAATCACCAAACAAGCGTACACCAACATTATTGTTAACCATATAGTTAATTTCTGCTGGTATTTCGATAGTATCTAAATCATTAACACCACCTGCTGCTATTGAATAACCTGGTGTTGCAGCTTTTGCAAGAATTAGAGCGGTACCAGGTCCAGTTACACTACCTGCTATAGCTGCAGAGCCAGCACCATTATTAAAAAGTCCTGGTTTGAAAGATGTAGTGCTAGTGTTATGGCTTAAATTAGTATAAGTCAAAGCTGCTTTAGCGGATGTGTGATCATTGAATAAATACTTAGCTCCGCCTTGGAATGCAAACAATTCTGTAGTTATTGTGTCACCAGTCGTGCTAAAGTTTTTTCTATCCCCCTGATATTGTGCTTGCGCTGCAGTAAAAAATATTTCGACGTCATGTAATTTATAGTTTACTTTTTCAGCTAAACCTTCAAAATTCAAGTCAGCATCCCATACCATAGGCGTGGTGTAAAGCGGATTATTCATTCGTCCAACTTCAAGAGCTAACCAATCGGTTGCTTTGTAGCCAAGCATAGCTCGTTTAACAAATACAGTCTCTTTATCATCAAGGCTGGTTGCTGCTGCGCGACCAAATGTTGCATTATCTGAGCGACCACCTGCACCAGTTGAAAGTGCAAGGTCTGAGTACCAATCACCAGACTCGGTTTTAACACCTAGTGTAACCTTATAACGTGCCCTCTCTCTTGTTTCATCAACATTTAAAGAGTCATTACCGCTTCTGTCTTCATAGCGAACACGAATGTCACCGTATAAAGTCGCGTTATCAATCGCGTCAGTAACTGATAGT
>JAYTHN010000351.1:0-10713 GCA_043732505.1 Methylotenera sp. | reverse complement strand
AGGTATTAGAGAAAATGCAGCGCTACTCCATGCTAGGCGCTGCAGAACTTTTTGCTAAGAACAAACGCGCAACTTTAACAAGTGCCATTTTCCATAGTATATGGGCATTTATTCGGACCTATGTTATCAAACTAGGGTTTTTAGATGGTAAACATGGGCTTATATTAGCAATTACTAATGCTGAAACTACCTACCACAAGTATTTACAACTTTATTTTCTAACAAGATAAACAATAAAATCTAAAGAATAACGACAGGTCAAACGAAATCAATGCACCCTACTTTTCTATCCAGCACACCAAGTATAAGTAAGCACCATGGTAAAATTAGTGCTGATAAGGTGATATTTTCAATCATTATTCCTAGTTGGAATAATTTAGCGCTTTTAAAAGTATGTATTGCAAGCCTTAAAAAGAACTCACGGTATTCGCATCAGATTATCATACATTTGAATGAAGGCGCCGATGGCTCGAAGACATGGGTTGAATCTGAGGGCCTAGACTTCACTTACTCTGCAGAAAATATTGGTATATGTTACGCAATGAATTTAGCGCGCACATTAGCATCTACTAATTTGCTAGTATATTTCAATGATGATATGTATGCGTGTCCAGATTGGGATTTTTGGCTTTATGAAGAAGTAAAAAAACAAACATCACCCTATTATTTTTTGTCTGCAACCATGATAGAACCTCGTGAAACAGGAAATCCATGCGTCATAGCACCTTTCGATTTTGGCAGTGGCCCACATGACTTTAATGAGTCTGCACTACTAGAAAAATTCCATCTTATGCAAAAATCTGACTGGTATGGTGCAACATGGCCTCCAAGCGTAGTTCCTACTATGCTGTGGGATCTAGTGGGCGGCTACAGCACAGAGTTTTCACCTGGTATGTATTCTGACCCTGATTTCTCAATGAAGCTTTGGGAACTAGGTGTGCGACAATTCAAAGGTGTTGGTAAAAGTCGTGTCTATCACTTTATGTCAAAATCTACTGGTAAACTAATGTTTAAAAAAAATGGTAGTCATATGTTTTTACATAAGTGGGGGATAACATCAAATTTTTTTGCCAAATACTATTTAAATAGGGGAAAAGACTGGACAGTTCCAGTTCAAATACCCATGAATAGCGTCCTACTTAAATTAAGTCGTTGGCTAAGTAAAGTTAAACGAAGATTTATTTAATCTGCATGCTTTAACAGTGCTATCTTAAGATTGAATAAATGATGCTTAAATACCAACCTTACCCAAAAAAAATATTACTGATTGCAACACAGCAAATTGGCGACGTATTGTTATCCACATCCTTGCTAAAATCTATGCGTAAAGCTTGGTCTAGTGCGAAAATTGATGTTTTAGTATTCCGAAATACGAGTGGTATTTTGGCTGGCAATACTGATTGCGATTCAGTGATTGAAGTGGATCATCGACCTGATTTAATCGGTTACTTTCAATTGATTAAGAAAATATTTAGAAAATATGATCTCGCAGTCACTTCACAAGGCAATGATAGAGCGCACCAATATGCTTTTTTAGCGTCAAAAAATCGTGTTGGGATGATACCCAACCTTCAAATTAAGCACTGGTGGAAAAAAATGCTTTGTCAAAGCTGGTGTTTATTAGACGAACTTAATACACATACTGTAGTGCAAAATTTACTTTTAGCAGACTTAATGAACATCAGCAGGTGTTATGTCTTAACACCACCCAGCACACCCTCAAGTGAAGTATCTTTACGGTTTGAGTCTTCGTTGGATATTGATTTAATCACAACGCCCTACATGGTTATCCACCCAATGCCGATGTGGCAGTACAAACGGTGGACAGATGCTGGTTGGCTAGTGCTAATAAAATATGTATTAAGCTTAGGGCAGCATGTGATTCTTACCGGAGGTCCCTCTAATTATGAGCAACTATACTGCGAAAAACTTGTAACGGAGCTGGACAATAACTCTCGAAATCTTGTACATAATTTGGCAGGGAAAACTAGTTTTTCCGACATGAGTGAACTATTAAAACATGCAACGGCGTACATCGGGCCAGATACTGCAACTACGCACCTTGCAGCGGCTTGTGGCACGCCTACACTTGCGATTTTTGGTCCAACAAATCCCGTTAAATGGGCTCCATGGCCAAAAGGTTATCATCATCAAAAAAGTCCTTGGCAACGCTATTCGACAGATTTTCAGTACGTCAACAATGTAATGCTAGTGCAGGGCCTTGGTAACTGTGTTCCTTGCCACCAAGCAGGGTGTGATAAACATAACAAAAGCCATAGTAGATGCCTAGATGAGCTTTCAGTCAATCGAGTGATTGATGCACTCAATCTACTATTGCAAATTAAGCCAGATAATAAAACATCTCGCAAGACCATACCAATATGCGCATCCTCTTAGTAAAAATGTCCTCCATGGGGGATGTTATTCACAACATGCCGCTCATTCATGACATCAAACAACATTATCCAGAAGCAATTATTGATTGGGTTGTTGAGGAATCATTTGTTGAATTAGCAAGATTAAATCCTCTAATTAATGAAGTCATTCCAATCGCAATGCGGCGGTGGAAAAAAGCAATTTTTTCAAAAAATACTTGGGTTCAATTTTTTAACTTTAGGCAGAACATCCGCAGCCATTACTATGATGTTATTTTAGATACTCAAGGTTTAATTAAGAGCGCAGTGATTGCCAAACTAGCCAAGGGCTTAAGTTACGGACAAAATGCAAATACGTCACACGAATACCCAGCACATTGGTTGCTTAATGAGAAACTAGAGATCCCACGTAATCTTCATGCTATTACTCGAAATCGGCTAACAGGGGCAAAAGCACTTACTTATGTATTTGATGAGCATCATATTAACTATGACTTACACCCACCCACTCAAACTGATACAAGTTTAGTGTCAATATTACCAAAAAAATGCATTATGTTATTTCATAGTACAGCTAGGGACTCCAAACATTGGCCGAATGATTACTGGATAAATTTAGGTCAATTTTTAGAATCACAAAGCTACACTTTAGTTTTACCATGGGGTAGCCATGTAGAAAAGAAACGTGCAGAATCTATAGCGGCAGCTCTGTCAAATGTAGTTGTCTTACCTAAACTATCAATAGTCCAACTTGCTACCTTAATAAAGAGTTGCATAGCTTGCGTAGGGCTAGATACTGGACTCACACATATTGCGGTAGCACTCAATGTGCCAACACTCGCCATATTTACTGACACATTTATTTGGCAAGCAGGCGCTCAGCCAGCTTTACAAGGCCGCGCGATTACCATCGGCGGAAAACCCAGTTTGCCATCTGTAGAGAACGCGATTGAGGGCTTTAGACAACTTATGCCACAATCTTATGGCGAATAAAAATGTTTAGATCAATAAAAATAAAGCTACTCGATAGTTTTATTAAGACTCTAGGCCATTTACCTTATGTGACTCTGCCTATTTTTGGCTGGTGCTTAGGCTGGAGCATCTACCTTTTCTCTCCAAAAACAGCGCAGCTGATGCGCGAACAATTATGGGCTAGTAAGCTTTATTCATCTACCTCGGAATTTCAAAAATTTCTGCACGCTAACATTCAATCAAATGGAGTCGGCCTACTTGAAACGCTACATTTATGGTTTAAACCTTATCAAGTATCGTTAAAGTTAGTAAGACAATGTTCTGGATGGGATGCAGTAGAAGCTGCAGTGGTTGGAGGAAAAGGCATAATTTTTTTAACACCTCACTTAGGTTGCTTTGAAATAACATCACTTTACTTTGGGCAGTTTTATCCACTAACTGTCATGTTTAGACCACCACGTCAGTCTTGGTTAATGCCCCTTGTTACTGCGGGGAGACAACGCGGCAACGTAACACTTGCTCCTGCAAACAGCCATGGCATTAAAAAGCTTTTGCAAGCATTAAAGCGAGGAGAAGCAATTGGTATATTGCCAGATCAGGCTCCTTTGGCTGGCGAAGGTGAATGGGCGCCATTTTTTGGGCGTCAAGCAGATACTATGACGCTCGCTAGCAAACTGGCAAATAAAACTGGTGCAACTGTGTTTATGGCATTCGGTGAGCGCCTAAGTAGGGCTCGCGGTTACCACATTCATATAAAAGAATTAAAAGTCAATGCTATCTCTACGCCCACACTACTAAATAGTGAAATTGAAAATCAAATCAAGCAATGCCCAGCACAATATTTGTGGAGTTATACACGCTATAAGTCACGACGCGGACCTCCACAAATTTAGTTTACAAGTTAAATTAAACTATTAACCACTCAAAACGTATTTTTTTGTAGAATATGCTTGAAATCTACTCTAACTACCCCACTGATAGTAGGTGTTTATGAAAATACTAGGAACTTTATGCAAAACTCAGAAAACTTAGACCAATCTCCAGAAGATGCTTTATCAGAAATTTTAATGAACACTGAAACACCGAAATTTCAAGATAATGGTGCAGCGGGCTCACTTGATGACAGAGTCGCCGAACTAGAAACACAGCTAGCTGAAGCAAAAGCTGCAATTCTTTATGTCAAGGCGGATGGCGAAAACATTCGTCGACGTGCGATGGACGATATTGAAAAAGCGCGTAAATTTGCATTAGAAAAATTCTCGAATGAATTATTGGCAGTAAAAGATAGTTTAGATGCAGCTTTATTGATTGAAGCAACTGATGTGCAGAGCTATAAAGATGGCGTGTTGATTACTACCAAACAATTGGGCTCAGTATTTGATAAATTTAATATTGCTGAAATCAATCCAATTGGTGAAAAGTTTGATCCGAATAAGCATCAAGCTATTAGCATGTTAGAAAATAGTGGAGAACATAACACAGTCACTAGCGTATTGCAAAAAGGCTACACGCTGAACGACCGTGTACTACGCCCTGCTTTGGTCATGGTAGCTAAATAATCCTTTTAAATTCAAGTGCAAAAACAAACAAAATCAAGCTCTTGAATTTAAAAAAACAGTCACCATCTTACAAACAAGGTTATCAATTCAGAATTGCCGATTGGTATAAAAATGTTGTGGCTATATGCAGTGATTATAATTACTGATTATTAAGCCCTCATTGGTATCTTTGGCAGTTAATTAAATAAGTAAAAGGAATAAGAATTATGGGAAAAATTATTGGTATTGATTTAGGTACAACAAACTCTTGCGTCGCTGTGATGGAAGGCGGCAAACCACGCGTAATTGAAAACTCAGAAGGTACACGTACTACGCCCTCAATCATCGCTTACCAAGAAGATGGTGAAATCTTAGCAGGCGCGCCTGCTAAACGCCAAGCGGTAACAAACCCGAAAAATACGCTGTATGCAGTTAAACGTTTAATCGGTCGCCGTTTTGAAGAAAAAGAAGTGCAAAAAGACATTAAGTTAATGCCTTATACCATTACAAAAGCAGATAACGGCGATGCTTGGGTAGAAGTGCGAGGCGTGAAAATGGCACCACCACAAATTTCTGCTGAAGTATTACGTAAAATGAAAAAAACAGCGGAAGACTATTTGGGCGAAGAAGTAACAGAGGCCGTAATTACCGTGCCTGCTTACTTTAACGATAGCCAACGTCAAGCGACTAAAGATGCTGGCCGTATCGCAGGTTTAGATGTTAAACGTATCATCAATGAACCAACTGCAGCTGCATTAGCCTTTGGTTTAGACAAACAAGAAGGTGATCGCAAGATTGCGGTGTATGACTTGGGCGGCGGTACATTTGACGTTTCTATCATCGAAATTTCTAGCATCGATGGCGAACATCAATTTGAAGTATTGAGCACCAATGGCGATACATTCCTAGGTGGTGAAGACTTTGATAATCGTTTAATCGACTTTTTAGCCGATGAGTTCAAAAAAGAAAACGGTGGTTTAGATTTACGCAATGATTTATTGGCAAAACAACGTTTGAAGGAAGCGGCTGAAAAAGCAAAAATCGAGCTTTCAGGCGCAACGCAAACTGAAGTGAACTTGCCTTACATCACTGCAGATGCAACTGGCCCTAAACACTTAGTGGTGAAAATCACACGTGCTAAATTAGAGTCTTTAGTTGAAGACTTAATAGAACGCACAATGGCACCATGCCGCACTGCGATTAAAGATGCTGGCGTTTCAATTAACGATATCACCGATGTGATTTTGGTTGGTGGTCAAAGCCGCATGCCTAAAGTGCAAGAAAAAGTGAAAGAGATTTTCGGCAAAGAGCCACGTAAGGATGTTAACCCTGATGAAGCAGTTGCAGTTGGTGCGGCGATTCAAGGTGGCGTGTTGAAAGGTGATGTTAAAGATGTGTTGTTATTAGACGTTACGCCATTGAGTTTAGGTATTGAGACACTAGGCGGCGTGATGACGAAAGTTATCAAGAAAAACACCACGATTCCAACTAAGGCATCACAAACGTTTTCAACCGCTGATGACAACCAAAATGCAGTGACGATTCAAGTCTTACAAGGTGAGCGCGAAATGGCTTCTGCTAACAAATCGCTAGGTCAATTCAACTTGTCAGACATTCCACCAGCACCACGTGGCATGCCGCAAATTGAAGTGACATTTGATATTGATGCGAACGGTATTTTGCACGTTTCTGCTAAAGACAAAGCGACTGGTAAAGAAAATAAAATTACCATTAAAGCGAATAGTGGTTTGTCAGAAGCTGAAATTCAGCAAATGGAAGAAGATGCGATTAAATACGCAGATGAAGATAAGAAATATCGCGAATTGGTGGATGCACGCAATGCGGCAGACGGTATGGTTCACTCTGTGAAAAAATCATTAAGCGAGCATGGCGGTAAGTTGGATGAAGCTGAGAAAACGGCGATTGAAACCGCATTGAAAGATGTAGAAGATGTGTTGCAATCTGACGACAAAGAAGCCATTGAAGCGAAAACCAATGCATTGATGGAAGCGTCACAAAAGCTAGGTGAAAAAGTGTACGCGGAAGAGCAGGCTCAATCCAATACACAAAGTGCGCAGCCAAGCCAAGAAGGTGAAAAAACAGTGGATGCTGAAGTGATGGATGCAGAGTTTGAAGAAGTGAAAAAAGGCTAAGTATAGCCATTAGTTTTTAGTGTTTAGTCGTTAACATCGTCAAATGATGTTAACGACTTTTCGCTATTAACTTCCGATTAACTACTAACGACACAAATTTATGGCTACCAAAAGAGATTACTACGAAATATTAGGCGTTAAAAAAGATGCGTCTGAAGAAGAAATAAAAAAGTCTTATCGCAAATTAGCTATGAAATTGCATCCAGATCGCAATCCAGATAATCTAAAATCTGAAGAACAGTTCAAAGAGGCAAAAGAAGCCTATGAAATGTTAAGCGATGATCAAAAACGTGCAGCTTATGATCAATATGGCCATGCAGGCGTAGAGCAAGGCGGGGGTGGAGCTGGATTTGGCGGTGCAGGTTTTGGCGATGCATTTGGCGATATCTTCGGCGATATTTTTGGTGGTGGTCGTCAAGGCGGGCAACGTAATAACGTGTATCGCGGTGCAGATTTACGTTATAACATGGAAATCAACCTAGAAGATGCAGCTAAAGGCACTGAAACCAAAATTCGTATTCCTGTACAGTCAGCGTGCGAAACCTGCAAAGGCTCTGGCGCAAAGGCAGGTAAATCTCCTGTCACTTGTACAACCTGTAATGGCCATGGCCAAGTACGCATGCAACAAGGATTTTTCTCTGTTCAGCAAACTTGTCCAAAATGTAATGGTGCTGGTAAAGTCATTAAAGATGAAGATAAATGCGGCACTTGCCATGGTGCAGGTCGCGTTAAACAAAACAAAACATTATCGGTCAAAATTCCTGCTGGTGTAGATGAAGGCGACAGAATCAGACTTAGCGGTGAAGGTGAAGCTGGTGTCAATGGTGGTCCTACTGGTGACTTATACGTAGTGGTGCACTTGAAAGAACATGAAATATTCCAGCGCGAAGGTGGTAATTTACATTGCGAAATGCCAATTAGTTTTAGTACGGCAGCCATAGGTGGAGAGATAGAGGTACCAACGCTCGGCGGTTCAGCCAAAATGAAGATACCTGCAGAAACACAAACTGGCGGCGTATTTAGGTTGCGTGGCAAAGGCATCAAACCGTTACGCCAATCTGAGGCTGGCGATTTAATGGTGCATGTAATCGTTGAAACACCCGTCAAACTGACAGAGCATCAGAAAAAATTACTACGTGAATTTGAAGTGAGCACACAAGGTGATGCTGGAAAACACAGCCCACGCAATAAGAGTTGGGTAGATAAAGCAAAAGAGTTTTTTGGTTAAAATTTAAACTAATTAAGATAAACACAAAACTTAAAGACTCATATTCTTGGAGATTTTTAAGTTTTGTTCAGCTGATTTACCCTCTTAAAAGCATTATTGATGCTCAAAAACTTGCAATAGCAGATTGGTTTATGTTTTGAGACTTTCTGCTATCTCTATTAGCTCCAGTCTTGTGTCGCTAAAATTCTCATACTGTTTACCATCTATTTTTGCATACCAATAACGGCTGTTAACTACGTTGCCTTCAATCTTATGCAATACGGCACGTAACCAATTTTCAGTAACGTCACTGTAATCTTGTGCAATATTATGTGCGTTTTCCCAATCATTATTTTGCAAAGCTTTCACCGCAATCATTAAATTAGCTTTGCGCATCATTATCTTCAAAATATTGTAACTTCTTGCTTCTGGGCAACTTTTTCAATTGTGCTTCTGCAATGCTAGCTAAAGAACGGTCTGCAAAATTTTTAGACACAACTACTCTGATAGGTGGATTTGCACGGGTATAACGCGCCCCTTTTCCTGATAAATGCGCAGAAATTCGTGAATCTAAGTTATTAGTAATGCCTGCATAATATGCACCATTTTTACATTCAAGTAAGTATAGAACCCAAGTCACTTTAGTTTAAAGCCACCGTTTTGAAGTCACAGTTTTCAAACCACATTTTAAATACACTTTTTAAACTGAGTATTTGCAATAGTATATTTTAAATCAAACTACGTATTTAATATGTACCTGCTTGAATAAACTCAATTTTATAGCCATCGGGATCTTCTACAAAGGCGATTACTGTAGTGCCATGCATCATGGGGCCAGCTTCACGTACGACCTTACCACCTACTTTTTTTACTGCGTCGCACGCTTTGTAAGCATCATCTACTTCCAAAGCGATATGTCCATAAGCCTTACCCATGTCGTAGCTTTCGGTACCGTAATTATAGGTAAGTTCAAGTACTGTATTCTCGCTTTCTGCACCGTAACCTACAAAAGCTAAACTGAACTTACCTTCAGGAAAGTCGTTCTGCCTTAGCACTTTCATCCCTAGTACTTCAGTGTAAAACTCGATTGATCGTTCTAAATTACCTACGCGGAGCATGGTATGTAACATGCGCATATTGAATATCCTTAACTTTAATTAAAATTTATTGGGCCGTTAATTGATAATACTTATAAAGCAATTGCTCTTTTGTTTCAACCACATCTAAATTAAGTGGAATGCAATCAATTGGGCAAACCTCTACACATTGCGGTTGATCGAAATGCCCAACACACTCCGTACATAAGTTTGGGTTAATCTCGTAAATCTCTTCACCTTGATAAATCGCATTATTAGGGCACTCTGGCTCGCACACGTCACAATTGATGCATTCATCTGTAATCTTCAATGCCAAAACTAATCACCCAGCTTTTGCTTGATCGCGACTTCAACTGTAGGAGAAACGAACGCATGCACGTCACCCCCTAGTGTAGCAACTTCACGGACAAGACTAGATGAAATAAACATGAATTGCTCAGATGGCGTTAAAAATAGGGTTTCAAATTGTGGGTAAAGCTTACGGTTCATCCCCGCGAGCTGAAACTCATACTCGAAATCGGCTGTGGCACGCAAGCCACGAATCACCATTTGTGCGTTTTGTGATTGCACAAACTGCATCAGCAAACTAGAGAACCCAATCACTTCAACATTGCTTAGATTGATAAATACTTCTTTTGTCATCATCACACGCTCATCTAAGCTAAACATAGTGCGTTTATTAGAGCTTCCTGCCACTGCAACAATCACATGCGGGAATAAATTTGCCGCACGGCGCACTAAGTCCTCATGCCCCAATGTCACGGGATCAAAAGTGCCGGGGTAAACTACTTTAAGTGATGGATACGTCATTAGATAATTTTAGCAGATGATAGAAAACATTGCCTGCCTTGCTTTGCTTAATCATTTTCCAAGCTTTTGCAGCTTCCGTCATTGTTTCTAAGGCTTTGTCTAAAGCATATTCAGCTTCAACGAATATAAATCCATCAGCGCTTAAGTGTTTAGGCAACAAAGGTAATATTTTGGGTAACCACTCTTGACGGTAAGGAGGGTCTAGAAAAATAAGATTAAATTTAAGCGTATTGCCACCAATAAACTGCATGGCATCTTGATGAAAAATTTGCGCTTGATTTGCGTTGAACAACTGCTTATTTTCGATGAGCGCTCTGTAAGCAGGCGTAGATTTTTCTATCAATGTTACCGAAGTTGCGCCACGAGAAAGCGCCTCGAACCCCATCACACCAGTGCCTGCAAATAAATCTAAGCAGGTAAACCCAGTTAAGTCTTGTCCTAGCCAATTAAAAACTGTTTGCCGCACACGCTCTGGCGTTGGTCGCAAACCTGTAACATCTGGAAATTTTAGTATTCGACTGCGCCATTCGCCAGCATTAATACGAACACTATTCAATTTTT
>JAYTHN010000350.1:0-10739 GCA_043732505.1 Methylotenera sp. | reverse complement strand
CATTTTTTACCTCCTCTTGTACCATTTTATCTTTATCTAGGGTGTCATGGCTATTTGGATACGGCTCGTAATATCCAATATAACGATCTAATCGTGCTTGCGCACCTGCATCAATAAATCCCATCCAGTCCAGCCAGTCTGATAGTGCCCTGCGTGACTCTTCGATTCTAGCAACATCACCATGAACTACCACTCCGTATGCCCGCCCTGAAGGATGTTTAGGATAGTCCCATCCAGCCATTTCAATCGCTTTGGCTATCGCTGGATTTTTGCCTAGCGTAGAAGTTGGATCTGGATTTCCACCGTCAGCACATACTAAGCGGTCAATCATCAGCTTCAAAGGGCTTGGACTCTGATACCAATACACAGACGTAAGAATGATCACTGCATGAGCGGCAGTCCATCTTTCGTAAATCTCAGCCATCCAGTCGTTGGTTTGGTTTAAGGCATGATTAGGGTAACAACTACAGGGCCAATGGCACAGGGGCATTCCAGTTGATACACATCCTTTACAAGGATGTGTATGCAATTGATACTCAGACGTATGTAAACTCAAATCAAGTACATCAACCTCAATTTTGGAAGATATTAATATGGCCTTGGCTATTTCTAACAATCTAAAGGATTTTGACATCTCTCCTGGACAGGTACCATCAATGCGAGCAGAAGCGCAAATCAAAAGCACCCGTGAAGGAGCAGAAGCATCTTGCCAACGAATTTGCGCGTCTTGAATGCTTTTTTTGTGGCCAGCCATTCCGTTGATAATTCATATGACGGTTTGGCATATCCAATATCCGCTTTCTGAATCTGTGGAGACTTACGACCTTCAATATAGGCGTGCCAAGCGATCTCTTCTAATTTATTTATAGAGGCATCTTCAATTCGAAATGCTGGATCAAAAAAAGAACCTTTAAATCTTTTTGAAAACTCAACTCTATTTATTGGTTCTGGAGCTTGACCTTTGCGTATTTTTAGATTAGATTTAATCGTTATTAACCCTCATCTTATCTGATTATTTAATGTAAATTTTGTAATCTACAAAATATTACATTTCTTAATAGCCTAAAAGAAAACAGGTATCAAAGAAATGATAATTCCTAAGACATTAGCTATCACAACTGATGCAGTACTCGCACACACAGCACTTAATATTTGATATTGGAATGAATTAGACCTAATATAAAGATTAAAATTGGCCAAGTAAAACTTCCACATATGCTGATAGTTGGCTATTGTTTTGTCTGATTTGAGTTATGGAATCTGCAAAGTATTCATGATAATTATTCCTATATTTTGGAAAATTATCATTCAATCTAAAAGCCTCTTCCGTCTGTTGACACACATAACATTAAGTAATTTTTTGTTTTTTGATATTTCTAATACTCATCCTTCATTTTTACTTTCAATATGTAAAACATTTCATAAGAATTAATATCATTTCAAGGTTGCTTCTTAAGCCTGCGTTTGAGAGTATGAGTGATGTTTTGTGCGCATTTAAAGCTTAGCTTGAACTGTTCATTCTAAAAGCATTTACTCCGTACTTGATTATTGCTTTCGGTTCTTACAGAGTAGTTAATTTCAATGTCCAGCGCTGGTAAATTTTTTAAATCTGTAGATGGATTTATAACGCTTGTATTTGCACCGAACGTAACACTACAAGCATTATTAAATATATTACACCGACCAAAAAATTATAAATATTCTTCATAGATAAATATTACCTAATTTTAGCAAGCTAATCTATTGCTTAAGTTATCGTTACAGAGATCTTTTTGTCAAATAATTAGTGAAAGCATTTAAGTCTATAAAAGATATTTGATATATGCGTGGCAACGTACTGTAAAACCTTTTATAGATAAGCATTATTAACATTCACTAACTACATATACTTTTTGGGATTAATCATGAGTTTTCTAAAAATGTTGTTTATAGCTTAACAGCATTAATTGTATTTAGTTTGGTTGGTTGTTATCTAAGTAAAACGCCTAAAGATCAAACATCAATAGCAGCGAAATTAACAGCTACAAGTGAAGTTCCAGCAAATACTAGCAAAGGTCTAGGTACGCTTAAGGGTGAGGATAATTCTAAAACTAGCGTATTGACATGGACTATCCACTACTCTGATTTATGTGGACCAGTAACAGGCGCCTATTTTCATGGGCCAGCTTTAGAAGGTAAGAATGCTGGTGTAGCTGTTCCTATCACTGGCAGTCTTGCAACTCCCATTAATGGCACAGCCACTTTGTCAACAACCCAATTAAAAGAGTTGATGGAAGGCAAATGGTATCTGAACTTACATACTGTGGCTAATCCTGATGGGGAAATTCGAGGGCAAATAAATAAATAACAAAATTATTTGATTTGAATTAAATGGAACTTATATTTTGACAATGTCTGTAATAATGAAACCTTCAACAAAAAGTCAAAAAGCATTAATTTAACTGGTCTGAAGCCATAGTCTACCTATTTTAATCGTTCACAACACGCGATTATATCTTTGGCAGATGACCCCAAAGAAATACTTGTTACTAATCAGGGAGTACCTCATATAAATAAGACTGAATTTGAAGGCGCATAAAGTATGGAAAACACATATAAAAATTCTATTTTTGGTCGTTCAGTTGCCATTCTTGTGGCAAATGAAGTTGATGGTGAGGTTTTGGAAGGTGTCCGTAAAGCCTTGCAAGCTAAGGGCGCAACGGTAAAACTTATTGCTTCAAGTGTGGGAGAAATTAAATCCTCAAAAGGCAAAATGATAAAAGTTGATTATAGCTTTCCAACGGTTTCTTCAGCCTTATTTGATGCTGTATTTATTCCAAGCGAGAAGCAGTGTGTAAAAACACTTTGCGCGGATCCCAATGCCGGATTATTTGTTAAAGAAGCTTATAAGCAGTCTAAATCAATTGGAGCAAGTGACGGTGGAATATCTTTAATAGAAAAAGTAGCATACACTTCTGGAGTTCCCAATGGGTCTTTTGAAGGTCCTAGGATTATTGTTGACTCCGGGGAAACAGTTGATAAAACATTTGTAGACCGCTTTATTGTTGCTATTTGCAAACATCGTTTTCCCGAACGTACTAATATGGAATTGATTATCACTTAAATGATGTAATTTCGAGAAATCATTATTTACCGACTTTGTAAATTAGATTTTGAGTTTAAAAACTCTGCTCGACAATAATGTAAAATTTACAACTTATTTTTAGTTATTCTTGCTTCTTAATTTGCGTTTGCCAAAAAGTTGCTGGATAGTAGTTTGATATTAATTCTTGTGAGTCGCAACGCATATCAACTGCAGTTAGCTTATGGTGATCAACATGTGCAAATTATCGGAAATTGCACTAGCATGGATGGCGTGAAACATATATTTTCGCAAATTAACGCAAATGATTTTCTGCCAACAACTCACGCCCACTGTGTTGGCAATATTAGGCTAGCACCAATGCATAGAATGACAGAAACAGATTTTCTGGATTGTATGCACACCAATTTGTTCAGTGTGTTTCATATGCTCTATGGATTTATCAATTATTTAAAACACTCATCCCTTTCGGGTTCGGCAATGTTGGTGTCATGAGCTGATGATGGTATTGGTACCCCTAATCATGAGGTAATTGCAGCCGCCAAAGGAGGCTTGGAGGCCATAGTCTGTAGCGCTTCAGCCAGCTACGCAGGTTCAGGTATACACATCAGTCCAGTTTCACCTGACATTCTGGATACCCCAGCTGCAGCAGGCATTATCAGCAGTGATTTGATGCGTGAAATGGCTGGTAAGCAACATCCAATTGAGGGTATTTGGCGACCCTACGGATGTTGCCGATTTGATGGCATGGCTTTTTTCAGATTCAGCTAAGCGTGTGACTGGTCAAATTTGAGCGATTGATTGCGGGTTTTCCAGCATTAGGCCTTTAATCAAATAATTATCGCTTTAAATGTGACGTAGACAAACTTGTAATGCAGACATAATTCAAGAAACTATTTATTTAAGAAATGTTCAATGTAATAAGTTTTAAATATATACATTTATTTTGTTATGAATGTTTTAAAGTGAAATAAAAAAACTAGTCGATATACAACTAAATCAAAATTTTAAATCCACCTCAGAAAAATGAATGATCAAACTTAAAAACCGTAGTATTGAATTAAATGATAATAGTACCTCGATAAATCGTGAGCAAATTCGTGAATATTTTCATCAAACTTCAGATTTATATGAGAGTTTATTTAAAACATTAAAAAGTGATGATGCTTATCACGCCAAACCAATTCATTTACGGCATCCGCTAATTTTTTATTACGGCCATACCAAAACTTTTTATATTAATAAATTGATTTTAGCGGGCTTAATCACCAAGCGTGTGAACCCACAGTTTGAGTCCATGTTTGCTGTGGGTGTTGATGAAATGGGCTGGGACGACGTAAACGAGAACAACTACACTTGGCCTTCTCCTAGTGAGGTAAAAGCTTATCGGACCAGTGTGCGTCTGGTGGTTGATGAATTAATCAGCACGCTCCCAATAGACCTACCGATTACTTGGGACAGCCAATGGTGGCCCATTTTGATGTGTATCGAGCATGAGCGCATTCATTTAGAAACCAGCTCAGTGTTAATACGCCAGCAGGCATTAGAGCTCGTACAACCTTTACCGGATTGGGCGCCATGCCAAGCAATGGATGGAATCGCACCCGCTAACAGCTTGGTAGATATTGCTGAAAAGGATATTCATCTAAGAAAAACCACCGAATATTACGGTTGGGATAACGAATACGGTAAATTTAAAACTCACTGTCCTGCTTTTCACGCTGCAAAATACCTTACATCAAATGCAGAATTCTTATCCTTTGTGGAGGCAGGCGGTTATCAAGATGATCAATATTGGCAAGAAGAAGGCCTGGCGTGGAAACAATATACGCAAGCTCAGCACCCTGCATTTTGGCTAAAAAAAGGTGATATTTGGCAACTGAGATTGATGACAGAAGAAGTCAATATGCCATGGAGTTGGCCTGTTGAGGTTAATTATCATGAAGCAAAAGCTTTTTGCGAATGGCAAACCATACAAATTGGCAAACCCGTGCGCATGCCAACTGAAACCGAGTGGTACAGTTTGTATGAACATGCTGGCTTATCCGATAAAAAAATAATGGCTAGCACCAACGCAAACTTATTCTTAGATCATTATGCCTCATCTTGCCCGGTGAATGAATTTGCTCAGGGTGATTTGTATGATGTGATGGGCAATGTCTGGCAATGGACAGAAACACCTATCTTTCCGTTTGATGGGTTTAAGGTGCATCCTTTATATGATGATTTCACTACGCCTACTTTTGATGGTCGCCACAACATCATTAAAAGCGGTTCGTGGATTTCAACAGGCAATGAGACACTCAAAAGCGCACGCTATGCGTTTCGTCGACATTTTTTTCAACATGCAGGATTCCGTTATATCGTGACTGATACGCCCGTAGAAATCAACGCATCACATTATGAATCTGACAAGCAGCTTTCTGAATATGCTGAATTTCATTATGGTGATACCTATTATGGAGTGCCTAATTTTCCTAAAGCACTTAGTGACTATGCGATACAAAGTCTGCAATCGAAACCTGCAAAAACAGCTTTGGATCTAGGTTGTGCTACTGGCCGTGCGACCTTTGAGTTAGCCAAGCATTTTGACCACGTGACTGGCATTGATTTTTCTGCACGGTTTATTGGGCTGGCCCTGAAGCTAGCACAACAAGGTATGTTGCGTTACACCATGGTGAATGAAGGTGATTTAGTTAGCTATCAAGAGCGTAATTTAGTTGAACTTAAACTAAGTGATGTAGCCCCCAAAGTTGAATTTTGGCAAGGTGATGCCTGTAATCTTAAGCCGCAATTTACCGGATACGATTTTATTCTTGCGGCTAATTTAATTGATCGACTCTATAGCCCACGCCAATTCTTAAGCAATATTCACCATCGATTAAATATGGGCGGTGTGCTCATGATTACTTCCCCATATACATGGCTTGAAGAGCATACACCGCGGACTGAATGGATTGGTGGGTATAAACAAGACGGTGAGAATGTGACTACTTTAGATGGTCTGAAAGCTGTGCTTGGTCAACATTTTAAACTGATGGAGGGGCCGGTTGAAATACCTTTTGTGATTCGTGAAACACGCCATAAGTTTCAGCATACACTATCTGAAGTGACGCTTTGGGAACGTATCATTTGACCTATTTATTTGATTAAATCATCTAAAGTGATATTACACTATCACTAAACTTTGACGTCAAGCTAAAATATTAGTCTAAGTGACGACTTGCAGATTTAATTCACCTCCACCGCTCTTGAATGCTATTGTTGGATTGTTGAAAGCTTAAATAAGAAACTAAGGGAAGCTATTCTTAGCGATTTTTGGAAATGATTTCGAGTATGTGAACGAATGAAAATATGAAAATTAAAAGTCAATCTTATGAGAACACCGACAAATTTAAAGAGCTTTATCCTAATTTACGCTTTTGATTGATGAAAACAAACCTATTAGTTTAAGGGTTAATTTTAATCATATAAGAATGTTTAGTCATAAGCTGGTTGGATCAGCAATTAATATGTACGGATGGTTTAAGGCGAACATAAAAGCCTAAGCAAATCTAATTTGTTGTGGCAATCCACTATCATTCTTACATAACTAGAAAACTTTATTACGAATAAATAATTCACACCTATGCAGCGTTTCAAAACAGAATTCAACCCAGCTATCCAAAAGCGCCAACTTCAGGATTGGGTAGTCATCAAGAATTTGTTGCCTTATATAACTGCTTATAAAGCACGCATCATTTTTACTATATTGTGCTTAGTATTAGCAAAAGCAGCTAACTTAGGTGTGCCTATTATGCTTAAAAAAATTGTGGACGCAATGAGTATCCACACTCCTGCACAAGCACTCCTGATAGTTCCGGTGAGCTTGATTGTAGCTTATGGATTGTTGCGGCTATCAGCCTCATTGTTTTCAGAAATGCGTGAGCTGACATTTTCTAAAGTGACTGAACACACAGTGCGGCAGGTCGGTTTACAAGTCTTTAATCACCTGCATGCGTTGTCATTGCGCTTTCATCTTTCTCGACAAACTGGTGGCATGACACGTGACATTGAGCGAGGTACACGTGGTATTCAATCGCTGATTTCATTCTCTCTATACAGCATTATCCCAACCCTTATTGAGCTGGCGATGGTACTGGGTTACTTTTTTTATGCTTACAATATTTGGTTCGTGATAGTAACGTTTATTGCACTACTTTGTTATGTGGTGTTTACCGTATTGGTGACTGAATGGCGTACTCATTTTAGACGTGAAATGAATAGGCTTGATTCTAAAGCGAACCAAAGCGCAGTTGACTCATTGATCAATTTTGAAACTGTGAAGTATTTTGGCAATGAACAGTATGAATCCGCCCGTTATGATGTGAATCTCAAAAAGTATGCGCAAGCAGCTATTAAGTCGCAGAAGTCTTTAGCATTTTTAAACCTTGGTCAACAAAGTATTATTGTCACTGGCTTGGTTTGCATCTTAGGCCTCGCAAGCAAAGGCGTGGCGAGCGGGCACATGACGATTGGTGATTTGGTATTGGTGAATGTATTAATGATACAGCTGTATATTCCACTCAATTTCTTAGGCGTACTTTATCGTGAGATGAAACAATCCCTTACTGATATTGATCGCATGTTTGGCTTGCTTCACACTGATCAGGAGGTGGCAGATCAGCCATATGCACCTGCGTTGAAGATTGAATCACCCGAGTTAGGGCCGCATGTGAGTTTTAAAGAGGTGTGTTTTCATTACGAACAAAACCGCGAAATATTGAAACAAGTGTCTTTCGACATTCTACCGGGCCAAACGACAGCAGTGGTAGGTCATAGTGGTGCGGGTAAAAGTACGTTATCTAGGCTGTTATTTCGGTTTTATGACGTCCAGTCAGGTGGCATTTATATAGACGGTCAAAATATCAAGAAAGTAAAACAAGCCAGCCTGAGGCAGGCTGTGGGTATAGTACCTCAAGATACCGTTCTGTTTAACGACACCATCGGGTTTAATATTGCCTATGGAAAACCGTGTGCCACTCAAGTAGAAATTGAAGCAGCTGCTCAATCTGCACAGATTCACAATTTTATTACGAGCCTACCTAAGGGATATAACACTGACGTGGGAGAGCGGGGGCTAAAATTATCGGGTGGCGAAAAGCAGCGCGTAGCGATTGCCAGAACGCTACTCAAGAATCCCGCATTATTGGTTTTTGACGAAGCTACTTCTGCATTGGATTCTAAAACCGAACGTTATATTCAAAAAGAACTCAACGAGCTGGCTAAAAACCATACCACTTTGATTATTGCGCATCGTCTCTCAACTATTACACATGCCCATCAAATTTTGGTTATGTCAGACGGAAAGATAGTTGAGAGAGGCACGCATGAATTTTTACTAGAACAAGGTCAATATTACGCAGAGATGTGGCGTGTGCAGCAATCTAAAAGCCATTCGTTAGATTAGTCTTTACGTTTTAATGAGAGCGCGTTGACACAATAGCGCAACTTACTTGGTGCGGGACCATCTGGAAAGACATGACCTAAATGCGCATCACATGTATTGCATTTGATTTCTACACGCATACGACTGAGGCTATCATCGTTAAAGTAAGCGACGGAATTTGCTTTAATAGCTTGGGTAAATGACGGCCATCCCGTACCTGAGTCAAACTTCTCAGTTGAATCGAATAATAAGGTATCACAACAGGCGCAAGCATATATGCCTGCTTCAAAGTGCGTACACATCGGTGAGCTAAAAGGTCGCTCGGTACCCGCATTGCGCGTAACTTCATATACGTCATTTGGCAATAAACTGAGCCACCGTTCACCGGTCTTGACCACGCGTTGCATAGAGGGCGGGTTTCCATTAATCACGAAATTTTCAATATCTTGCCAAGTAAGCATTTATTTATCCTGTAGGTTAAATTCAGTAACTTATTTTCTGATATAGATTTTATAAAGTAGTTCTTCCAATGTACAGCATATATTTTAACTTTTATCTTTGAAGCTAATTTTTTATATTTGAACTTCACTAATAAATCGTGGCCTTAGAGACTAATTTGATTACCCCAAACTAGTATCAATTTAGTGAACAAAACAGGATGACAGCATGAGTATTACTAAACTCGACAAGGCGGGCCGAATAAGAGGCGCGCTTTGGGGTATGTTCATTGGCGATGCATTGGCGATGCCCGTGCATTGGTACTATAACATTGCCGCACTCTGGCAAGATTTCGGTCAAATACGAGATTATCAAGCACCTAAAGGGCATCATCCCAACTCTATTATGGCTTTAGCTAATACAGGCAAGGCTGGGCGTGGTTCGCAAGAGGGAGACATTGTAGGCAACGTGATTCTGAAGGGTAAAAAACACCATTGGGGTCAAGCGAACCGCCATTACCATCAGGGGATGCATGCAGGGGATAATACCCTCAATTTAATGTGTGCGAGGGTATTGTTGCGATCCCTCAACTCTAAAGGTCATTACGAGCCTAACGATTTTTTGCAAGAATATATACGTTTTATGACAGAGCAGGATCAGCACAACGATACCTATGCAGAGTCTTATCATCGCGACTTTTTCGCAAACTACGCAAAAGGCATCGCCCCTGAAAAATGTGCTGGGAAAGAGGGTCATGACACCGCTTCTATAGGTGGCTTGGTTAGCTTACCTTTAGTGATAATGACTACGTTAGGTAATGATAATTTAGCTACAACGAATGCAGCTGCTTTAGCGCAACAACGTCTTACGCACCGTTCGTCTTTGCTGGAACGTCATACCATTGAACTCAGTACCTTACTGTTTAACATTTTTTACGATAATAATCCAAATATAGAACAGCTCGTCTGTGCGGCTTCTAGTCGTCTTGGGTTCCCAGCTGCTAAGGTAATTGAGAGTATGCGCCGCAACAAAAACTCAGATCTCGACATTATTGGCGGGATACTAAGTCCGGCTTGCTACATTGATCAATCTTTTCCCTCAGTGCTCTATCTGGCTGCGCGTTACTATGATGATTTTGAAAGTGCACTGATCTCTAACACAAATGTTGGCGGAGACAACTGTCATCGAGGTGCAGTACTAGGCGCAATACTAGGTGCAACTCTAGGCGTAAGTGCGATACCTACTCGTTGGATTGACGGACTTACAGCACATGATGAATTGAATAATGAAATTGAGCAGTTTGTTAAAATATATGCTTAATAACAGAAACATTAATTCATTTCTATTTTTACTTATTTTCAGAGCTATTTGCTTCTAGTACTCCAGCTTTGCATGATCTTTTATATTGTAAATAAAGTAATAACACCGTTTGAAAACTTTATATGACTCCTTTATATAGAAATTCAAAATATAGTATTTAAAATTTATATTACATATTTTAATTTTAAACATTAGTTTGATGTTCTGTTTTATTGTTATAGGGTTCAATCATTTAATTATCATTACTGAATTGATATAAGAAATATACAATATTAGAATTATATGGATGTCTGTTTTGAGCCGATTGCGCCCAATAAACTAGGTCGAGTTATCGAATACTCAGACCTAATTGAATCCTTAAACTTCTGAGTTAGGCCCGATTTAGTAGCAGGGCAAGTTTGATTACTATGCGGCATTTTTCTCTGTATTTTGCAGGTAAGTTTTGGCAAATTCTGCCGGAATTTGATTCTT
>JAYTHN010000349.1:0-3295 GCA_043732505.1 Methylotenera sp. | reverse complement strand
GCATTATTGATGAGTTCACTCTCTTGACGTTCTTTAACCACTTCAATCGTTAAACGTAATTGTTCTTTGATTTGGTTATGTGGGCTGCTATATAAATCCGAAACACGCGTATGCACATCCACCACGGTATTTACCGCATTTAGCACATATTCACGGCCCTATTCTTCGTAATCTACAAAAGTCGCTGGTAGCTCGCGTTCATCTTTTGCTGAACAATCCACTTCGATAGCACCAGGATCTTTGGCCTTATTGACGCGATAAATACCTGCCTCAACTGGAATCCAATGTATTAAATATACTAACCAGCGTGGGATAATGGTACTAAGCATCGGCACCGTTTTAGTTGCATTAGCAAGCGTCCGTGCGGCTACGTCACTTAATGGGGTTTGAATTTGTTGTTCTGCAATGTAAATCTCCTAATAAAATAATAATCTGCTAATAATTGAATTAGCTTTTGATATTGCTAACTAATGATGTTTTGAAACTTCTTTGATAACTTGAGAGTTTGTTTGTGGTAATGCTGAATTTTCTGTGTGCGAGACTGCAACCAGTGGGCCTGCCAATGTTTGCGCTTGGGTAATGTTGCTATTGGCGGGCACACTAAGAGTAAGCCATACATTACCACCAATAGACTACCCTGCGCCAATTGTAATGCGTCCCAGTAATGTGGCACCCGCATAAATCACCACATCGTCTTCAACAATTGGATTTCGCGCATGGCCTTTGAGCAAGTTGCCCTCTTCATCAGTAGGGAATCGTTTTGCACCAAGTGTAACGGCTTGATAGATACGTACATGCCTGCCGATAATGGTTGTTTCGCCAATCACTACTCCTGTACCGTGATCAATGAAAAAACTATCACCAATGGTTGCGCCAGGGTGAATATCAATGCAAGTTGCAGAATGTGCAATTTCAGAAATCATACGCGCTAACAGTGGCACTCCTAAAGCATACAACACATGGGCAATCCGATAATGAATAATCGCCCAAACACCTGGATAGCACACTAACACCTCATCCACACTTCTAGCCGCAGGGTCTCCCTCATAGGCAGCCTTGATATCTGTATTTAGCAGCAAGCGTATTTCTGGAAATTGTTTAGCAAATTCTCGTACGATTGCTGTAGGTGTGATTACAGCATCTGTTTCTTGCTGATTAGTTTTCTGAGCCGAGGATTGGTCTAGCTCGTTCAGCACATCTGCCGTAAAATTAAGCTCAAGCTTTACTTGAGAGACCAACTCACGCAAAACTACGGCTAGCGTATGGCCAACAAAATAATCAATGCCAGTATCTTTTAGATCTGGCAATCCTAATCGGTTTGGAAACAAGGCAGCACCCAAACCCTCAATAATTGTTTGAAGCATCTTACGTGAAGGCAATTTAGGTGGTTTATTACGTCTTTTCCTATGCTCAAGTGAAGCTAATCTTAAGTCGCGTAACGCTTTTACGATATCGCTGATGCCTAAATCACTCGTTTCAGACGAGTGCAGATGAGGTTCATTTTGACTTTTCTTCATGTGTGTTCAACTTTCTTCAATGCTTTTTTTTCAAAATTGTTCTTTGTATTCATCTCTATATTCGCTGTATACCCGCCAAAAAAACAAAAAAGCCAGCGGTCTTTCGACACACTGGCTTCCGGTTGTCCGGTCAGCACTAGCTAACTATAGGGTTAAAGCAATGATTGATTTGGTAATTAAGCAGTTCGGACTTTTATTAATTAGACGAATTTAGTTGAACATACACCACACAAAAGGCTAGCCGCAAGCAATTTAATCAGTTATTTATTTAAACTTTAATATGTCTTTTAGTTTTAAATATATTATTTATTATTCTTTTACATTATTTAAATCATTGCGTAAACTGCATCAATTCAAATTCACCTAGCAAAGATTATTATATGTTCAAGAAAATATTGTTAGCTAGCTTATTCATTTCAACCACAACATTTATCACTTCAAATGCATTTGCAGACAGTAGCTTACTGAACGTTTCATACGATGTAACACGTGAGTTATATAAAGACTTTAACCCTGCTTTTATAAAATTTTGGAAACAAAAAACAGGGGAGACTGTTACGGTAAATCAATCACATGGCGGTTCGACCAAGCAAGGGCGTTCAGTAGCAGATGGCCTCGAAGCCGATATTATCAGCATGAATCAAGCACCAGATATTGATATTCTATATGAACGTGCAAAGTTGATTCCTAAGGATTGGCAAAAACGTCTACCTAACGCTAGCTCACCAACTAGCTCGACTATCGTGTTTTTAGTGCGCCAAGGCAATCCAAAAAATATTAAAGATTGGGATGACTTAGTGAAGCCTGGTACTGCGGTAGTAATTCCAAACCCTAAAACTTCAGGTAATGGCAAATATAGCTATTTGGCTGCTTGGGGCTATGTACTTAAAAAAGGTGGTAACGAAGCACAAACTAAGGAATTTGTAGGCAAACTTTTTAAAAACGTACCCGTTTTAGATACTGGCGGGCGTGACGCAACCACCACATTTGCACAACGTGATATTGGCGATGTATTACTGACATTTGAAAATGAAGTGAATTTAATCAATAATGAATTGGGTGATAAATTTGATGTAGTGTACCCATCGTCTAGCATTTTGGCTGAAAACCCAATTTCAGTCGTCGATAAGTATGTTGATAAGCATCACACCAGAGCGCTTGCTCAAGCTTATGCAGACTTTCACTACTCTGAAGCAGGTCAAGAAATCGCTACTAAGCATTATCTTAGAACTAGCTTAGCAACAGTAGCTGCAAAACACAAAACAGAATTCAAACAGATAGATTTATTCAGCGTTGATGATGTATTTGGTGGCTGGACAAAAGCGCAGAAGACGCATTTTGCTGACGGTAGCACTTTTGATGCCATCTATACAAAATAATAAAAAAATTAAGGAATTAAAATGGCAGAAACTAAACCTACAAACATCAAAATTGCTGCAACACATGTGGAGCAACTAAGGCTACAACTTAAAGAATCATTATTCTTAGATTTAGATGATTACGGCTTAGCCGAACAATCGACTGGCGAATTTAACAGCACTTTTTTAGGCGTACAACTCAATAGCGTCTTTCAACCGATTTATGATAGTGCGGCAGGCGATTTATATGGCCATGAAGCTCTACTTAAACCTTCATTAGGTGGTGAATTATCAAGTACTTCTGATTTTGCTTATAGCTACGCAGAGCAGGCTGGAAAATTAGTACAGTTTGATCGTGTAAGCCGCGCTTTGCATGTACTTAATTTCAGGCAAATTTATGCAGAAAATGGCCTACTGTTT
>JAYTHN010000348.1:0-3304 GCA_043732505.1 Methylotenera sp. | reverse complement strand
AGGGTATTTTTGCGGGAATTTCAAGTGGGGGGGGCCTTTATACGGCTTTGCAATTATCTGAAGAAGTAGAAAACGCAGTCATAGTCTCTATTGTATGCGATCGTGGTGACCGTTATTTATCTACAGGAGTATTTCCCGCTTAAATGCTTCGTTCCATATTAATCGTTGCGCTCGCATTAGCTAGCCTGTTTTGCCAGCAGGCGACGGCGATTAGTAGCATCCAAATTAAAGTTAGCGCGGTAGATGCGCCAGCTGGCCAGTTAAAAAATGCGCAGTTTCAGGTGGATTTGAAAGGCAGTGAGCCAACGCTTAACTTACATGCTGAAGTCAGACCCACGAATGAGAAAGAATTTACACCATTTGATTTGAAGTGTGAGCGGTTCAATACTGAACAAATTGGCAAAGCAGATTGCGTTAGCGGCAATTTTACTTCAAAGCAAATCAAAACGCCGTTTTCTATTCATTTCGTGAGTTATCCTTCAGATTTTTCAGCAGATATTTTATTTGAAGGGGCTAACTTTACTGATGAAGCAGGTTTACATGCAGGTCAGAAACTCACTGGTCAAATTAAGTTTGCAGCTAAAAGTATCAATGATATTTGGCAGTGGAATGGCTTAATTAGCTGGACGCAAGGCGAGTTATTTTGGCAGCCATTTTACTTTGGTAAAGCGGGTAACTCATTTGCGATTAATGGAACTTTTAACTACCCTATGCTTATTGTCGAAAATGCTAGCCTGCTAGTGAACGAAGTCGGTAAGATGACCGCTAGCGCACAAATCAATATTAAAACGAACGTGGTTGAAGATATTAAAGTCAGTGCAAATGATGTCGATTTTGCTGGGCTTTATGCGATTTTTTTAAAGCCTATGGCTGAGAAATCTGCTTTTGGTAATATGGAGGTATCTGGTAAAGCAGACTGGCAGTTTGAGATTAAAAACTTATCGCCAACTAGTTTTGAGCTGAATTTAAGAGATGCCAATATTGAAGACAAAAACGGAAAATTTGAGTTTAAACATATTAATGCACATTTACCATGGGATTATGACGAAGTAAAAACACTTAACCTCAGTTATAAAAGTGGACATTTGCTAAAAATGCCTCTGGGCGACACCCACTTAAATGCTGAAATTAACCGCTTTGCATTGACTACACCGCAACTTACCTTGCCCATATTAGATGGCGCACTTAACTTATCGGATGTATCTGCAGCACGCTTAGGCGATGATTGGTATTGGCATTTGCGCATGGAGCTAAAGCCAATTTCTATGCATGATTTCAGTCAATCATTAGGTTGGCCTAGCATGCAGGGAAAAATCTCTGGGCAAGTGCCATTAGTCACTTATGCTAATAAACAGCTAAGCATGGATGGCGCGATGACTTTTAGTGTTTTTAGCGGCATTATCAGTATGAATAATTTGAAAATTGATGATCCATTAGGCGTAGTGCCACGCTTAAATGCAGATTTAACGATGCGCAACCTAGATCTTGGAGATTTAACGCGCACATTTAGTTTTGGTGATATTGAAGGAAAGCTGGATGGAGATGTTAAAAATATGACCTTAGAAAATTGGAAGCCAGTATATTTAGATGCTTCTATCAAAACTAGTGAAGGTGCACATCTTAAAAAAATATCACAACGCGCAGTAGAAAATATTACCGCATTGGGTGGAGAGGGTGCTGCGGCAGCATTGCAGCGTACTTTTTTACGGTTTTTTAAAGAATTTAATTACGATAAAATCGGTTTAACTTGCAAGCTACGTAGAGATGTATGCGAAATGGGTGGCGTTGAGTCAACCGCTACAGGGTATATCATCGTTAAAGGTAAAGGTATTCCAGCTGTCAATGTGAATGGCTATACAGAAAAAGTGAGTTTGGCTGATTTATTGAGTAGAATAAAACGCATTACAGATGGTAATACCAAAGTGATTGTTAAATAACCAATAAGCAGTCATAGATCTAAATAACAGATCTAAATAAAGGATGAGTAATGAAACAAAGCATGATTATTTTAGTGGCAATTATGATGGCTACGTTAACGGCATGTGTGACGATTAACATTTACTTTCCTGCGGCTGCCGCAGAAAAAGCCGCTGATAAAATTATTGATGATGTCTGGCAACTAAAAGACGGCATGCCAGCGCCAACTAATCAGCCAGTTAAATAGTTTGAATACGCAAGCAACATTAAAGGAAATGTTATGCAAAAAATGATTATGAGTTTATTAGTGATGTTAGCTACGCTATTTTCGGCTAGCTGGGTAAATGCAGCGGCAGATTTAGAGGTTAATACACCTGCAATTTCTGCTATAAAAAACAGTATGCAAAGCCGTCATGCCCAATTGGCGCCAAATTATGCTATTGGTGCAGTTGGCTTAACTAAAGATGGATTGATTGCTGTGCGAGATGCTACTGCTTTACCATTAAAGGACAGGCAAGGTATTAATGCTTTGGTTGCGGCAGAAAATAGTGATCGCAATGCACTGTATAAAGAAATTGCTGCAGGTAACGGACACGCAGAGTGGGAAGGTGAAATTCGTAGTACTTTTGCACAAAGATGGGTACAAAAAGCACAAGCTGGCTGGTGGTATCAAGACGCGAGTGGCTGGACTAAACGATAATTAACTTTATCAATTTAAGCATATGAATCCTACACTCGTATTTGATATTGAGACTATTCCCGATACAGATGGCCTGCGCGTTCTATTAGATTTGCCTCAAGATACTTCAGCTGAAGATGTAGGCAATGTTGCTTTACATCAACGACGTCAACATAATGGCAGTGAGTTTTTACCATTACACCAGCATCGGGTTTGTGCAATTTCATGTGCATTGCGTGAAGGTAATAATTTTAAAGTATGGACGTTAGGTGGTGCTGATGCATCGGAAGCTGAAATTATCCAGCGTTTTTATGATGGCATAGATAAATATACACCACAAATTATCTCTTGGAATGGCGGTGGATTTGATCTGCCTGTATTGCATTATCGTGGGCTAATACATGGTTTGAATGCAAGCCGCTATTGGGATATGGGTGAGGATGATAAAGATTTTAAGTGGAATAATTATATTAAACGTTACGATGCGCGCCATTTAGACTTGATGGATGTAATGGCAATGTACAACGCTCGCGCTAATGCGCCACTAGATGATCTAGCTAAGTTATGTGGCTTTCCTGGTAAGTTGGGCATGGATGGTAGCAAAGTTTGGGAGGCTTACAAAGCAGGCAAAATAGAGGAGATTCGCAATTATTGTGAAACCGATGTTGCTAACACGCATTTAGTATATTTACGTTTTCAGCTGATGCG
>JAYTHN010000347.1:0-10791 GCA_043732505.1 Methylotenera sp. | reverse complement strand
TAACGTTGATACGATCAATCATCATTGGATAATTATTGATGAAAGTAATCAAGGTTTAGGCGCAGTTGCAAGTAGAGAATTAAATACTAGGACGGCGGTCGGCCAGTTAGTTGGCCTAGTCCTAGCAAATGCAAAGAAAGAAATTATTATCGCTGTGATTAGAAGCATCAGACCAAAAGCCAATCGTCAAATGCAGGTCGGTATAGAGATTTTATCTCATCACGCAAAATGGGCTCAGTTGCGACCTGCGGCTGTAGATGAGTCGGAAACTGCTGGAAATCAACAGGCAGCTTACAGCACATCGTTAGAAGAAAAGTCTAGTTTTTCTGGTTTATATCTGCCAATTGAAGTAGGAATATCCACAGAGTCTATGCTGGTACTACCTAGAATTGAATTTATACCACATACCCATTATGAAATATCAATAGCTGGCATGCTTGATAAAGTAACGCTAAGCGATAGTATTGATAGCAAAAATGATTGGGTAAAAATCAATTATCCTAGATAAATTTCTTTACCTAGTCCTCGTTTTAACTTTCAAACTAATAGCACTTACGGGCTATTTACGCCGAACCTATTTTAAATTCACAATGAGTTAGTGATAAAGAGTTTTATGAAAAAACAGCCGGCATATTATTTGCTGTTAACAACATATGTTCAATTAAGATATGAAACATAATATGAAATTACTTAAAAAAATATTTAGTAAATCATTAACAACGAAAGCTAATGCTAGCATGGCTTGGGCTAATGAACTGAGCGGTATGGATGATTTATCTGCTATAGAATATTGCACAAAAAAATTGAATGAAGATTTCAAGAATGGATGCTTCAAAAATGAACAATATCTACAGGCATTACTTGCGATTGACGAAAAAACACACATCATTGTCGAAAGAATTACATTGCACTACATCAATATTGAAAATATCGGTATTGAGCTTGAAGAGCGTGTATCGCAATCTGTCTTTTTTTATCATCGCCAAATATTTTTAGTTTACTTCACGCTTGTTGAAAATCTAGGATTAGCAAATCATCCATTGCTGACTCTAATGTTAGGTCGTTCCATGAACAGCGCAACACAAATGGTTAAATGGCGCTATTACAACTTTAATAGTTCACCAGCCAATGTTTGGCTACAAATAGCGCAATTATATAAACTTGCTGAAAATAATTCATTAGTAGAAAGCAATGTAACGCTCTATTCAGAGCAAGAACCTATTACACTTTCGGTGGCTTATATCCACGCATGTATGCTCGGTAGTCTAGAAAGCTTAAGTTTTAAAAGACAGCAAGTTGATATTGTGAGTAAATTGCTGACTAAATGGGCAGCTAAAACTGTAATTGAAAGTGTTTTTGATGAGAAGAAACATTTGTTTTATGTAGACTCTGTGGTTAATATGCCAGCTAAGCGCATTAGAAACTTTACACCTTCAGACTCTTATCGCTATTGGTGTTTTGATAGCATCAACTCTAAAATTGAATTATGTATTTCTGCGATTGAATTTAACATATCACCTAGACAATTAGCGCTAGGGGAGTTTATCCATAGCAAATATTTCTTACCCACGCTAGAAGTTTTACGCACAGAATGGTCTCGTGCAGGTTATAAACGTCAACGTAGAAGCCAAGAGCGTACTAAAACTGCTAAAACAGCCACGACTACTTATGGCTTTGAAGATACGTGCAGTCAAATCAAACAATATGAAAATATTCAAGTTCAGCGGGGTGAAAAAACTTACAAAGGCGAAAAAACTTTTGATGAAAGATTAGCTTCTCACAATATGGCGAAGGCTCGCTCTGAGCCAAATAACATTTATGTGGATTTAGGTGCTGGCTACTCTAATATCGTCGATGAAAGTGGTAAAGGTATTGGCATGCGCGTCAATAAACAAGCTAATGAAGTAAGCTTAGGCATGATGGTAGGTGTATCTGTAAAAGAGTCCAAATATAGTATGAGTGTAGGTGTAATTCGTAGCATCAAACCAGTGGCTGGAAATGAATTACACATTGGTATTGAGGTGTTAAGTAGAACTGCATTTTGTGTAGAAGTAAAAAATACCACTATGAATGCAGGCAAAATATGCAATATTATCGATAACGTCAATGACATCAATGCAAACTTCAGCAATAGTGCAACAAATTTTACTTGCCTGTACGTGCCTGAAGAATATGGCGGCTCATTACAAGCGACGCTAATCGTGCCTAGACTTCAATTCAATAAAAATGATACGTTTAAAGTGAGTATTCTAGGCACTGATATGCATGTTAGATTTACTGAAACATTAGAACGTCACGAAGATTGGATTCGTGTTAGTTACGTTGAGGATGTAGGAAGACAGCTTGTAAAAAAGTTAGCGTCCTGATTTAGTCTGTTCTAATGCATCCTCTTTCCAGCCACCACCCAAGGATTTAAACAAATCTACAGTGGCCACTAGCCTTGCTTGGCGGCTTTCAATGAATGCTAATGCGGCATCATTGTAAACACGTTGTGCATCTAACACATCTAAATATGCTGAATAGCCTGACTTATAGCGATTTTCAGAAACATCTAAGGCTTTTTTAGCTGCTTCCTGACTTCTATTAAGCGCAGATTCGCGATCGGTATATTGTCGTAAGTTAATTAAAGCATCATTCACTTCTCTAAAAGCGTTTTGAACGGCACCTTCGTAGCTGGCAAGTGCTTGCTTTTGCTTAGCGCTAGCTTGGTCAACTTTTGAGCTCAATCTACCAGAATCAAAAATAGGCAGATTTAAACTTAAACCACCAGACCAGATACGCGCTGCGGATTTTAATATATCGCCTAGCTCTAAACTCTCTCCACCAAAACTAGCAGTGAGTGAAATACTTGGGTACAACGCAGCTTTCGCAACAGCGATATTTGCATTTGCCGCAATCATATCCTCTTCAGCTTGGCGTACATCTGGCCGTGCTTCTAATAAGCTTGAAGGTAAACCTGCAGGGGGGGTTGGAGGAATCGGCAAAGCCTTAATATCGGCTGTGGCCACATTCAAATCTAAAGTACCCGTTAACACAGCCAATTGATGTAATGTAACGGCTCTCATTCTGGTCAGCTCAGCTAATTGTGCACTTAGATTAGCGCTCGCGACTTCAGCCTGATGCACATCCAAAGCGGATGCAACACCACCATGTAAGCGGCGTTTAGTTAAGGCTAAACTATCATCACGACTTTTTAAGTTGTTTTGAGTAACAACGATTTGTGACTCCAAACTGCGTATTACCAAATAATTACTTGCCACTAAACCTTCAAGCGATAACACAACAGTATCTTTTGCGTAACGGGTAGATAATGCTTGTGCACGCGCAGATTCTTTAGCACGACGAAACTTACCCCAAAAATCGATCTCAAATGATGTTTCGAATTTACTAATATAATTATTACGTGGATTACCTGAAAATATCGGATTAGCACCAGCTTCTGTAACGCGCGTACGTGTAGCTGCAGCGTTCAAGTCAACTTGTGGAAACAGCTCTGCGCCTACTTCACGCATGACTGCATCGGCCTCTTCAATACGTGCAGCAGCTAATTTAATATCAGTATTGTTCACCAACGCTTTTGTAACCAAATCATTTAATACCTGATCTTGATATAGCGTCCACCATGTATTTGAAACTTGAATAGTTGCGTTATCTTTAGTTTGATCGGCCGCTTCAGTATACCGTGTAGGCACCGCTACTTTAGGACGCAAATAATCTGGCCATATCGATTGGCATCCTGATAACAAAGCTGCCGCTACTGCCAAAGAAACGAGCTTCAGATTGATATTATCTGTGATTTTATGAGTCATATTATTCGATTGATTGTCCTGCATCATACTGTTTCCTTAGAGTGATCTACATGCGGCACTAAGCCTTTGTCATGATGTTTTCTATCCACATGGGTATTGCTTAACCAAGTGAAGAACAACGGAATAAATATTGTTGCCACAAATGTCGCTAATATCATACCGCCGAGGACACCAGTACCCATACTGCGGCGGGCTGCAGCACCTGCCCCAGTAGCGATTACTAACGGAACGATACCTAATACAAACGCCATTGATGTCATGACAATCGGTCTAAAGCGCATCCTCGCAGCTTCAAGCGCAGCTTGCGCCACAGGCATACCCTCTTCCATTTTTTGGCTTGCAAACTCTACAATTAAAATTGCATTTTTTGCTGCTAGCCCAACTAATGTAATCAAACCAATTTGGAAGTAAATATCATTCGGCATACCACGAAATAGCACAGCCAATAAAGCACCTGCCAAAGCAAATGGCACCGCCATAATCACAGCCAATGGTAGCGCCCAAGTTTCAAATTGTGCGGCTAAAATCAAGAACACCATAATAATCGCGAAACCGAATGCAAAAATAGCTGCGGACCCTGTACGTTTTTCTTGGTACGCTTGACCAGTCCAAGCAATTTGATAGCCGTCAGGTAGGTTTTCTGCTGCAACTTTCTCAACTATTTTGATGGCCTCACCAGAACTAATGCTAGGTGCACCACCCCCTAAAACTTTGGCAGAAAGCAGACCGTTATAACGCTCTAATTGCTCTGCCCCTAAAATATTACTAACTTTGCTCAAGGCTGAAAGTGGAATCATTTGACCTGCAGTTGAGCGTACATATACCTTACCTAAGTCTTCAGCTCTCATGCGATACTCTGCCTCAGCTTGCAATTGCACTCTATAAGTACGACCCGACTTATTAAAGTCATTCACATATAGCGAACCCATCGTACTTTGCAAGGTGGCGTAAATATCAGCCACTGGTACACCTTGTGAAATAGCTTTAGCTTCGTCAACTTCCACAAATAGTTGCGGCACTGTTGGGCGGAAAAACGTATTAATACCCGCTAATTCCTTCTCTTTTTTGAGTGCCTCGGTAAAACTATTCACTACCGCAAACAAGTGTAATGGATCAGAGTCACCACGACTTTGCACATAGACTTCAAATCCGCCAGAACTACCTAATCCACGAATCGCAGGCGGATTAAAGGCGATTGCCATGCCATCAGGCTGACTCATCCCTATACCAAACAGCTTTCTAACGATATCGTCAGCAGTCGTAGTACGCTCCGCCCAGTCCTTTAGCCGAACGAACATGGTACCTGCACTCGTTTTATTACCACCACCAATCAAATCAAAACCATAGACAGCAAACTCAAAAGCTACTGCAGGGTCTTTGGCAATTGCGGCACGCACATTTTGTGTCGTTTTAATCGTGCGTCGTAGGGTCGTACCGTCTGGCATGATGACAGCGGTAACTACATAGCCTTGATCTTCCGCAGGCACAAAGCTGCCAGGCACACTTCTTAGTAAAATCACAACCAACAAGATAATACCGCTGAAGACTAAAGTACCTATAAATTTATGGCGCATCGTTAAGCTAACTGTCGATGAATAAAAGTCTGTTAATTTTAAAAATCCTCGATTAAACGGTTTAAAGAATTTTGATTCTTTATGTACTTCTTTAAGTAAAATTGCGCACAATGCTGGTGTTAGCGTTAAAGCAACAATGCCAGAAATTACTACTGCCACAGCTACCGTAACCGCGAATTGACGATACATTTGTCCAGCAATACCGCCTAAGAACGCTACTGGGATAAACACAGCGCATAACACTAATACAATGGCAATAACAGCACCTGAAACCTGCTCCATAGACTTAATGGCCGCTTTGATAGGCGATAGTTTTTCTTCGGACATCAAACGTTCTACGTTTTCTAGTACCACAATCGCATCATCCACCACAATCCCGATAGAAAGCACCATAGCGAAAAGAGTTAACGTATTGATTGAGAAACCGAACATCCATAACCCCGCAAACGTACCAATCAATGAAATAGGTACGGCAATTAATGGAATTAAGGTTGCGCGCCAGCTTTGCAAGAATAAAAACACCACTAGCACTACCAATACCATCGCTTCGCCAAGTGTTTTTACTACTTCAATGATAGAAGATTTAACAAAATCACTCGTATCATAAGGCACTTCCCAATCCACACCTTCTGGGAATCTTTTCTTAAGTTGAGCCATTTTCTCTTTAATGGCTTTTGCAGTATCAAGTGAGTTTGCACCAGTTTGCAAAAATATAGGGATACCTACGCCAGGTAGACCATCTAATGCAGTACGTACGTTATAAGTTTGTGAGCCGAGTTCGATACGTGCGACGTCTTTTAAATAAAGCACACCGCGTGGACCTTCAGCACGCACGATAATATTGCCAAACGAACTTGGTTCAACCAAACGGCCTTTAGCCGTTACCGTATAAACCAACTCTTGCGTTGAAGGTGAAGGTTCTTGACCAATTTTACCAGCCGCATATTGAGCATTTTGCGCCCTAATTGCATTCGCGATATCTGTCGTCGTTACACCTAGCTGCGCCATGCGGTCTGGTCGTAACCAAATACGCATAGAATAATCTTGCGCTCCAAAAATATTTGCATCACCTACGCCTTTAATACGTTTTAGTTCATCTAACACGTTTAATGTGGCGTAATTACTTAGGTAAAGCGTATCGTACTTTTGCTGTTTGTCGGTTAACATTACAACAAGCAAAATGTCGTTTGACCGTTTTTGTACGACTAAACCAGTCCTTCGCACATCATCAGGTAAGCGTGGTAGAGCAATGTTCACACGGTTACTTACGTTGAAAGTGGCTTGATTCACATCTGTACCCACTTCAAAAGTAGCAGTAATAGTTAAAGTACCGCTAGAGTCAGCACTAGAGTTGAAGTAAAGTAAACCTTCTACACCGCTTAATTGCTCTTCAATGGGCGCAGCAACAGTTTTAGATAGCGTATCAGCACTTGCACCAGGATAAGTCGCAGTAATCAGTACAGTAGGTGGCGCAATTTCTGGATATTGCGTAATCGGCAATTTAAGTGCCGCAGCCAAACCGGCCAACACAATAATAATAGATAGTACGCTGGCAAAAATAGGCCGCGTGATAAAGAATTTGGTCATATTATTTCTCGTCTAAACTTAAAGTAGATGCTTATTTAGCAGGCTTAACAGCTTTGTTTGAACTCGGATCTTCAGTTTCATCCGCTACCACAACTAATGGATGTGGCGCGACTGCAACACCAGGATGTAATTTAATGACATTATCGACAATGACTTTCTCACCAGCCTCTAGCCCACTGAGTACTACCCAATCTTTACCTACCCAATTCCCTACGACAATTGGTTTAATAATGGCTTCGTTTTTCTCATTTGCTACATAAACGAATTTGCCTTGGTCATTAGTTGAAACTGCAATTTGTGGCACTACAAATACACCATCTTTTGTACCCGTTGTCACTCGCACGCGAACAAACTGACCAGGCAATAAAGTTTTATCAGTATTTTCAAATACTGCACGTAGTTGCTGTGTACCTAATTGCGGATCAATAACACTGGCAGCGAAATTCAACTTACCTTTTTTAGGATACTCTTTACCGTTAGGCAATAACAAAGTCACTTCTTTCACATTTGCCTCAGTTAAATGACCCCCTAATTGTGCTGACTCGCTATCAGACAAACTAAAACGCACCCATATCGGTGAAATTTGGCTCACAGTAGTTAGCAAACTAGTGTTTGCACTGACGAGTGCACCTTCAGAAAACTGAAATCGGCCTGCGATACCAGAAAGTGGTGAAATTACTGTTGTGTAAGATAAATTAAGCTCAGCTTCATGTACACTAGCTTCATATTGCGCCAATCCTGCTCGTGCTTGGGAGTTATCAGAACCAGCATTATCAGCCTCACGCTGACTGATTGATTGAGTAGTTAATAAGCCTTGTAAACGTTGCGCCTCTCGTTGCGTTTGCTCAACTCGCGATTGCTGTTGTGCTAACTGGGCTTTAGTATTAGCTAATGCAATTTGAAATGGTAATGGATCAATTAAAAACATAGCTTGCCCAGCTTTGATTGGCGAACCTTCTTCAAACAATTTTTTGAGTAAAATGCCACCAACACGTGGACGTATTTCTACTTCTTTAGCACCTTCTGTTTGCGCGACAGACTCAACACTAATTGGCACACTAGTCGCCTTCAACTCAATAACACTTACTGGCATCGCAGGCATTGCACCGCCCGCTTGCGGATCCACTTTTTTGCCACAACTAATCAAAGCAATACCAGTGATGAGTGTGATGGTAGCCACCTTTGCGGTAAACGCTAACGGTGCAAACCTAGAAAGATTTTTTTGTTTCGCAGCTACTGCGGTTGTATTGACTAACATTGATGACTCCGTCTCTTTGATTATGCTATGTTGCTAATTATGAAGGGTTTTATACTATTTTTTTTACTTAATCTACACTATTTTTGCTTAATAACACTTGCATACATTCAAATTTTTATGTATGTTACATACAAACATGAATGTATGTAAACAACTTTCTGTTAATATTTAAGTAAACTATTGAATTAAAACAGCCACATTATTGAGACGTATAGCTAATGGTAAGAAAAACGAAAGAAGATGCAGAACTGACAAGACTAAGCATTATTGATGCTGCGCGAATTGCTTTTTTAGCCCGTGGTGTAAGTCGAACCACTTTAGAACATATTGCAACACAAGCTGAAGTCACACGTGGTGCTGTATATTGGCATTTTAAAAATAAGGCTGAAATTTTTCATGCCCTTCGCGACCAAGCTTTTTTACCATTAATCGACCGTATGGACGATATGCTCGCAACCGAGAATACTAACAACAAAACTATCAACAAGAAGGAAGATCCACTCACTCAAATTGAGAACAGTCTATGCCATACCATTGTTGAGCTCAATAGTGACCTTCAAATGCGTCAAACATATGAAATCATGATGATTAAATGTGAGTATGTAGAAGATTTTGCGACAGTACTTCAAGAAATACTGAACAATTGCTCAAGTATCACACAAAAAATTCAACTGGCTTACGAGCGAGCTAAATCACTTAATCTATTATCTGGCTCGCACTCACCTCGCGCACTAGCACTTGATACACACTTATTCTTTAGCGGCCTGCTACATATGTGGGTGAAAGATGCTGATGGCAGCAGATTCCGTTTTCAAGCTATAGAGTTAATCAAATCACACGTTGATTTACGCAGGAAATAATGCAGCCTTAATTTTTTGCTTCAAATTACTATATTTGAGTCTATTGATAATATTTTTGCTACTTGGTAACACATCTAAATACTCCAAATGTGATTGACCGTCTTTAGCAACCACTAAATAGGGGGCCTCGATAAAAGGATCCGTTTTGTCCATCTGCATATATTCAATCACATATGCCCAGCGGCTTTCCTGCGTAATATTCGGTGTAGTTGAATGCAACATAAATGAAGAAAATAAAACCAAATCGCCAGGCTCAGCCGAAATAAATACTGGATTTTTTACTTCACCTTTGTAAACTGCGTGATTATCAATATGTTCATAAGCAAGCATGCCTTTATGACTACCGGGTACCACCCAGAGCCCACCATTGTTTTCAGTCATCGTTGTTAACGAAACCCAAAATTGAAAATGTTGGTCTTTTAGCTGGCTATATTGATTATCTTGATGCCAAGGAAATGTACCTGCACCTGGAGACTTTTCTACTGCCTGATCCCATCTAACCCAAATATCAGGACCAGCAAACTTTTTTAGAAATTCAATGACTTTAGATTGTGAAATGAATTTTCTGAGCTTTTCACTACGGTGCATTAATAAAGCATGAAATTTTAGGTTACCTTTATCTAAAATATCATCACCAGTTTTCTCTGCAGAAGCCTCTTTAATATCTTCAATCAACTGCAGAACTTCATCTTTAGAGAAAAAACCTTTCATAAAAACGTAACCGTTTTTCTTGAATTCTTTTTGTATGGTAGCGTTCATCTGTAATCTAAATCTCAAATAAAAATTAGTCTAAATTTCTTCGATTATTATATAGTTGATTAATAGTGCTTATATACGACCCTTAGTGCTATTAATGATTAAACATTGAAAATAATCTTGATTAAAATATGAATATAAACCAGGGTGAAATTTACGGCAAGAAAACAACAAGTAAGTTTGTCATGTATAAGGTATTCAAAGTAAGCAAAGCTAAGGGAATTAGCGAAGAAGTGGTAACGCTACAAAATATTGATAATCCATTGAGCTTATTTGAAACTACTGGAAAAAAATTAGCTGCATCAGGCTACATTCGTATTAGCCAAACACCCTATATTGACTTGGTATCAGCCACCCCTAAACGACGCAAAGCTGCTAAAAAACCAAATCGTTTCCCACTCACTTTTGAATTTTTAGAAGAACGTGCTGATAGCAAAAAACCCTCGCCTATATTGCCTGATTTGTTTAACCAGCATTAATTAAATTGTCATAATCTGATTTACCAAGATTATGAAGTTAAAGCCTTCAAAGTTGCAGTGTAATAATATATATTAAAACATCCACAAAACAAGTTGAAAATTTCTAATATTGTGTAAAAATTAAACAGAATATGTATTACTAATTAAAACTACAAACATTTTAATTTTCAAGAAAATTTGAATCTAAAAAACACAACTTATGATAAATGATGTAAATAAAAAAAACAATTAGAATTTTTGCAAGCATTTCGAGGGTTAGCTGCACTTATGGTAACTGTGTTGCACATAAAATTTCAACAAAACCAACAAGTTGAAAATAGTCTATTTGATTATATATTTTCATGTGGAGCAACTGGAGTTGATTTATTCTTTATTATAAGTGGCTTTATTATGGTCTTTACCACTAGAGATAATAATGGAACCTTTAGCTATCTTGCTTCATATACAATCAAACGATTGTCATGTATA
>JAYTHN010000346.1:0-3310 GCA_043732505.1 Methylotenera sp. | reverse complement strand
CGGTCCTCATACCATGAATACAATGCGTCGTAAACGACAATGCCATGTTTCAACATTTTATGGTCATCTGAAAAACTTTTAGATAAGCCTAATTAAATTGAATACAAACCTGCTGATTGAGGCGTAAGGTCAAGCGTCGAAGTGTCGGCATCTCTAACTATTTCAGCTAGCTGCTACAATTCAGGGTTGGTGAGATTGTATTTCTTTAGAAATGCATCAAGGCTGCAAAACTCGCCAGCATGCGAGAACTTAACATTCGGTATATCATAGGGAATCGCACTCTTTTCTTCCTCAATGTTGAGTACGTCACCACTAGGCAACTACAAAAACTCTGGTGCTTCGTCGATAAATTTAGCGATTAACCAAGGACAGGCAATTCGGTCAATCTTTGGACGTTCACGCGTCACCCTTACAAAATACTCCTGCCCTAACGCGTTGCTACATCAAATCTGGCAGTAACGTTATCCCAATTGATGATGCTTAATAGGCCGTTCACATACTCAGCCCGTCGATTTTGATACTTGAGATAGTAGGCATGCTCCCATACATCCAACACTAGAATTGGCACTACACCCCATGCAGTCAGTTTTTGGTGATTCTCACATTGCAAGACCATCAGTTTTCCGCTTGCTGGTAAATAGCCAAGGATGCCCCAGCCAGCACCTTCAACACTGGTAGTAGCGGCTGTTATATGTGCTTTGAATTTATCAAATGATTTGAAGTTATTTTCAATTGACTTGATTAGCGGTCCTGTTGGACTGCCACCTTTAGCTGATAAGTTCGACCAATAGATGGTATGCAAAATGTGACTGGACAGACCAAGTGCTAACTCTTTCTCGTAATGTTTTACCAAGGAAAAATCACCCGTCTCACGAGCTAATGCAAGTCCATCTTCGGCTTTATTTGCAGCTGCAACCGCAGGCTTGTGATGAAAGTTATAGTGCAAATCCACGGTACGTGCATCAATGATGGGCTCTAACGCATCGTAAGCATATGGCAAAGGTAATAACACATATTTGCCTGCGTCATCTGTAAGCTTGTCTGAGTAAGGCGCTAATTGAATATTGTCTTTGGCCTGTGCAACATTACTAGCGAGTGCGATATTGCCAACAATGGCTGCACTATTTTGTAAAAAATCTCTACGGGTAGTCATAATTTGATTCCCTCAATTTAAGTAAATAATTTAAACAACATACCGAAGCCGCCACAAGTCAGTATGACGGGGATTACATTTACCTTGAATCGGAATGCCTCAACTGTAGTCAAAACATTAAGACCAATAGAGAACCAATCAATTCGACTACTTAGGCCCAATGGCCAAAATACATGATAGGCAAAGAACAATGCCAGATTAAATATCACCCCAACCACTGCTGCGGTGACTGCACTCAACGGTGCAGTAAATTTAAGATTGCCATGTGTGGTTTCAATGAACGGACCACCCATAAAAATAAAGACAAAACTGGGTAAGAATGTGAAGAAGGTTACAATAGCTGCTGCTACAAATGCAGAAGCGAATATTGCATCAGGGCCAAATACTTGACTCACCCAGCCACCCAGCCACCCAGCCACCCACAAAGCCAACAAATGTCACCACCATAATCAATGGCCCAGGTGTTGTTTCACCCAAGGCTAATCCGTCAATCATCTGCGTTGGATTGAGCCAATGATAGTGCTCTACTGCTCCTTGGTACACGTAGGGTAAAACAGCATACGCACCACCGAATGTGAGTAGTGCTGCTTTAGTAAAGAACCAGCCCATATGTGTAAAAGCCGCATCCCATCCATATCTAATAATCAACCCAGCCATCACGACTAGCCACATAGCAATACCTATCACGGCAATACGTGCCATCTTCTTCCAGCTAAAGTAAACATGTGCAGGCGTTGGCGTGTCATCATCAATTAAAGCACGACCAAAGCTTTTATCTGACGCACCATGGACACCACCTACTTTAAAATACTGTGGTGCAATGCGACCACCAAAATGCCCAATTAGGCCCGCAGCTAATACAATCAGCGGAAACGGTAATTTAAGTGCAAATATAGCAATAAAAGCCAAGGCTGCAATCGACCACAGCACGTTATTCTTTAATGCTCTAGTGCCAATACGATAAGCGGCAAACAGAACGATAGCTACCACAGCAGGCTTAATACCATATAGAGCTCCAGCAACAGCAGTTACTGAACCATACGCCATATAAACCCAAGCCAAACCGGTTAAAATGAAGAATGAAGGTAGCACAAATAGTACACCAGCAAAAATACCACCCCAAGTATGATGCATGAGCCAACCAATATAAGTGGTTAATTGCTGTGCTTCAGGGCTAGGCAATACCATGCAAAAATTAAGGGCGTGCAGAAAGCGCTTTTCTGAAATCCAACGTTTTTTCTCAACCAAATCGAGATGCATGATTGAGATTTGACCTCCTGGACCACCAAAGCTAATAAAGCCTAGCTTAAGCCAGTACCAAAATGCTTGTGCGAGTGAAACTGGTTCAGGAGGTAAATCAGTAACTTCTGATGAGGTAATTTTGTTTGTTGCGTTCATAAGCTCTCATCTGTGGGTATAAAGCCCAAGATTTGAGCAGATCTTGGACGCTATGCGTCTTGACACGGGGAGGCTGCTGTATCCCCACACTAATTATTATACTACTGGCTACCTTATTAAAACAATTGTATCAATTTGAGATAATTAGAATATTTTGAAGGTCTTTTTGGGTCACCTGAGGAAGTTGAGTCTTTGAAGTTGAATGTCCGCAATGGAGATTATTGCAGTTGATCAGCCTCAAATAAATCGTAAGCGAAAAAAACTTACTCTGACTGTCTTCAATCTCGGATTCTAATATGCTGGTATTGATGAGTATCTAAAGTACTATAAATAACAACTACTTTATCAATTAAAAGTATATATCACTATCTGAATAAAATAACCATATTTGTCACATACCAGAAGTAACTGTAGATCCATTACCAGTCGAGGTTCCAAGCTTGTTTAGCGAGATGAAATATCAGCTGTTTTATCTCATTTTATAACTACAAAATAGCCCCTATTTAACTCTACTTTTGCACACCACCTGCATATACGCAAAAATGATACATCGAACTTCTTTGTTATGATTTTATTGTTTCATATAATCTGAAAAGCAGAATTAATGCTAAATAGCCAAGGTGTTAGTTAATTACCATACACCAACAGGTCTTAATTACGCTGTAGTAAAGTATTAAATTACACTTGTTAACAGGTAGGAGTAATATTACAGCACTTTCCAACAGTTTATGGGTGCGTACTATGTCTAGATTATTCGTT
>JAYTHN010000345.1:0-3363 GCA_043732505.1 Methylotenera sp. | reverse complement strand
AGGCAGCTTTGGAGATGTTTCTGCCGCTCACTCTAGATTTACGAGAGACTATTTTGGCCGACTTATACCATTCAGTTTATTAGAACAGATTCAATCCAGTGCCCAGATTCATCATCTTGGGTGCACCAACATCATCTGTTGAATAATCTTTTTATTGGACAGTATTAAAACAGCATATCAATATGATATTGGTATGCTGTTTTTTGATTGTAAATACATGTGACTTAATTCTTCTCAATAGACTAATCGTATTTCTTCTAGCGATATTTAATTGATAATCATAAATAACTAATGCTATTGCATTACTATTTTGCCACTTGCTGACGTTGATATTCTTTATGCTTCATCGCTAAATAATCATCACGCTCCACTTCGTGCAACTGCACAGCATATTGATCTGTACTGCTATACCAGTTTTGTAGCCGTTTATCCAGCTGAACCTCTACAGGCGTATTTAAGGCGTTTAAATAGGCCTCAATGGCCAAGTAGTAACGCATAGTGTTGCGTTCTATTACACCCCTAACACCCTGAATATATTCAGTTTTAGTATCTCCTTTTGTATCTGCAGATTTGCTTGGGGTGGTTTGATTCATGATAGTAAAGCCAATTTTATCTCTACCAGCCGTGGCTAAATAAGCTTTCATCGCTAAACGACCACTTAAGCCGAATGAGTAAGTGTAGGTAAAGTGTAGAAAAGTACGCCCATTTTTAATGGGCGTCGCTTCAATCCATATACGATAGTCATGTGTACCTAAAGGACCATCTTTCGCATTAAGTTCTACAGCGAAATAATCCGGTTTTGTGACCACTTCGAGATAATTAAAATCGACTCTATAAGTGTCAGCCAATGGCTGATCAAATTTCTTACCTAAATCGACTGTTAAAACAGTGTTTGGATTACTTTTGGCTGCATGACAATATTTTATGTTGATATGCAAAATTAGTACATCACACCAATGTTCAGGGTTATTCAGTGCTTGATTCACTGTATTAAACGGATAATCTACAACTGCATATATCTCGCCCTTCAGGTCATGTGAAGATTCTACCGAAGTAATATAAAGTGGACGCTCAAACTGATTGTTACTGAGCTGTTTATCTAATTTACTATAACTTGCCGCTAAAGAGATCGCAGACATCTCGGACTCATCTGCCAAACTGTTTTTACAGATACATAACATACCAATCACGGTAAAAAAAAGTAAGAGCCTTTGGGTAGATTTATACATTACAGCCTTATTCATAGAAAGCGTGCCCATAAACGCGCGGCTCTTTCTTTTATACGTGCACCAAACGAGCGGGAACGCCAAGTTTTTAAGGTAATTAATTTAGATGATTCCAAATCTTTTAAAAACAAAGCTTGCATCTTGGCACCAAAGTCTTGTCCTAATATAACAGCGTTGATTTCTTGGTTATTGACAAAGCTACGCCAATCCAAATTTGTGGAGCCTATGGTTGACCATACACCATCTATCATCGCTGTTTTGGCATGTAGCAGTGCGTCTTCACGTTCGTATATTTTCACGCCAGCACTCAGCAGCTCGTCGTAATAAGAACGTGAAGCATAAAATACCAAAGCTGAGTCCGTCCTTTCGGGTAGCAACAATCTTACGTCAACACCACGCCCAGCCGCATCTTTTAAAACAGTAAGCATTTGTGGGTCAGGCACAAAATAGGCGTTCGTTAAATAAATCTGCGTTTCTGCACTATTAATGGCAGATAACAAAGTCACATACATTTGGTTATAAGGCTCGTCTGGCGTACTGCCAATTGCACGTACAATTTCTTTACCTTGATTGCCCAACTCAGGAAAGTAATCTTTGGTTGCTAACGGGTCACCTTTTTGTGAGGTCCATGTAGTCATAAACAACTTTTGAAACTCTGCTACGATGGGTCCAGCAATTCGCATATGAGTATCGCGCCATGGAGTATCTGTATTAGCAGCATTTTTGTTTGAAGCATCTTTTTTATTGTTAGCCTTATCTTTATCGTCATCATCAGAATGCCTTTCTGAACGTCGACCAAAAGAACCGCTAGAATATACACTACTGATATTAATGCCGCCCACGAAGGCAATTTTTCCATCGACAATCAGCAGTTTACGATGATCGCGTTGATTTACTTGCCAGCCTTTACGGGCTTTTAGTGGGTTGATCGGGTTAAATTCCAATACGTTAATGCCAGCGTCTTTAAGCGGCTGAAAAAATGCCTTAGCGGTTGTAATAGAGCCTACACTGTCATAAATTAAGTTTACCTGCACACCGCTATTTTGTTTAGCAATCAGTGCATTTGCAAATCGCTGACCAATGTCACTATCTTCAAAAATAAAAGTCTCCATATTGATGTGGTTTTTAGCGCTATCAATAGCAGTAAACATCGCTTCATAAGTGATGGGGCCATCAACCAGTAGTTCAACATTGTTTCCAATGACTAATGGACTACCAACAATCTCTGCTTCAAGTGCTAGATGTTTATCGAAAATATTAGTATCTTCACCATTTTTATTGAGTTTGGTGAGAATCGCTTTGCTCTGTTTTACGCTCAATGTTCCATTAGCACCTTCCAGCTGCACTGGGTGCGTAGGTTTCATGGACATGTCTGGCACCATGATAGGGATTGATGAACAGCCTGTTAGCATCGCTAACCACAATAAAGATATAAATTTTATAAAGCTAAACTCTAGAAGTTTTAACTTTGGATGTTTGAAATAATTAAATTTTATATTTAATTCCATTCTTAAATTACCCTAAGCAGTATTTTTTGTGAGTATTTCTTTAGTAGTCTACAGGTTTTGAGTGATTAAATAAATTATGTAAATCCATCTCAATATGGGCTGGTATCAAATACCCCAATTTTTTCTCATTTTCTAAAATAAGTCTATCAGTAAGGCTGCTATTGATCTATGCGATATCGTACAGAGTTTTAATAAGCTATTTCTGAATATTAGCTAAGCTCAAGAAATGTAATTTTGGTATTAACACGATAGTTTAATATAGATGATCTGAATTTATTTGATACAAGAATTGTTTATCTAGTTACAACTTAGACTTTAGGTCACATTAAATAATATTAAGTGTTAACTAAGTGCGTCAACACATGGAATATATTTTAACAAACGAGGATGATCTGTTTGTTAAAGTTTTTAATCAATCTAAATGTTGATTCTATGTTGTTTTCTAGTTTTTCTTAATATGGAGTTTACAGCGATGAAACAAGTTAAAAGTATATTGAGTTTCATACTTCTCATTACATTTGCGACCATACTTGGTTGTGCATCAACCAGTAAAAAAGAGGGCACGGGTGAGTATATTGATGATAGCGTGATTACCACTAAGGTAAAAACTGCCATGCTAAACGAGCCAT
>JAYTHN010000344.1:0-11004 GCA_043732505.1 Methylotenera sp. | reverse complement strand
TATCGCAATTGAGGCGAAACCAAAGCTGTTAATTGGCGGTGCTTCTGCCTATGCTTTGCGTTTCGATTGGGCACGCATGAGCGAAATCGCTAAAAAAGTTGGAGCCTATTTCATGGTGGATATGGCGCATTACTCAGGTTTGATTGCTGCTGGCGTATACCCAAATCCAGTGCCACATGCGGACTTTGTGACTTCAACAACGCATAAAACATTGCGCGGCCCACGTGGAGGTATTATTTTAGCTAAAGCTGAATTTGAAAAATCAATCAATTCAAACGTATTTCCAAGCTTGCAAGGCGGCCCGTTGATGCACGTAATTGCGGCAAAAGCGACAGCTTTTTTAGAAGCATCTCAACCTGAGTTTAAAGCCTACCAAACACAAGTGATTAAAAATGCACAAGCGATGGCAGAGGCTTTAGCTGCGCGCGGTTTGCGCATTATTTCTGGCCGTACAGAATCGCACATGTTCATGATGGATTTACGTCCAAAAGGGCTTACAGGTAAAGCAGCAGATGCTGCGCTTGGTTTGGCACATATTACAGTGAATAAAAATTCGATTCCTAATGATCCAGAAAGTCCATTCGTGACTTCGGGAATCCGAATTGGTGCGCCAGCGATTACCACACGCGGTTTTAAAGAAGAAGAATCGAGAATTGTTGCTAATCTGATTGCTGATGTGTTAGATAATCCAACGGATGAGGCGTTGATTGCGGGTACTAAGGCTAAAGTGCATGCGCTTATTTTGCGATTCCCTGTGTACCAAAATTAATTGCAAGTAAATTGATCGCAAGTAAATTAATCGTAAGTAAACTAAGAAATTGGACTTATTGTGAAATGCCCATTTTGCGGCGATGCAGACACTCAAGTCATTGACTCTAGAGTCAATGATGAGGGGGACTCTATTCGCCGCCGCCGTAAATGCGGAGTGTGTGATAAACGGTTCACCACTTACGAAACTGCAGAATTGCATATGCCGCAAGTGGTGAAAACTAATGGCACGCGTGAGGAGTTTAGCCGTGATAAATTGCGTTTGTCGTTCTCACGCGCATTGCATAAGCGGCCTGTACCTACTGAATATGTGGATCATGCTTTAGATAGGATCTCACAAAAGCTATTGAGTTTGGGCGAGCGTGAAATTCCAGCTAGGACCTTGGGTGAAAGTGTGATGCATGAGCTTAAGCTAATGGATAAAGTGGCTTACATTAGATTCGCATCGGTGTATCGTAGCTTCTCAGATGTAGATGATTTTAATGATGTTATTCGAGATTTAGATAAGCCTTCTAATACGGTAAAACGTAGACTGACGGATTCTGATTAAGCGCTTATTAAGTAATTGTTTGAATTTTTAATTAAAAAATTAAGGAAATAAGCGATGAAGTTAATTAACTGGGCCTCGATTGCACTAGCCGCTTTTACAGTGCTATTGACCATTGTTTTTTTTACTTGGTGGGCCATGAAAGATAGCGTGGTATTTGGTAGTGAGAAGTTTGACCAAACCAAATGGATGCAAGCTGCAGCTACGATTGAAACAGAGTGCAAACGTGGTGATATGGCATATGATTTACAGCAACATATTCTAGGTAAAGGCGCACTTAGAGAGGGGATAAACGTGTTGCTAGGACGCCCTAGCTATGAAGATGCGCATTCTATTGAGTATGATTTAGGTAAATGTATGCATGTTTATCATGGCTTACTTATCTATTTTGATGAAAATAATCGTTTAGCGAATAGTCGTATCTCATCGCATTAATTTAAATTTGTCCATGTTGCTTTTTTCGTAATAATATTATTTTTTGCACCGACATTAAGCCTTATTAAAAAATGTTCTCATTGGTAGACCATACCTATATGACTCTCGCGCTACGGCTAGCAGCGCAGGGCTTATATACGACGCAACCAAATCCAAGGGTAGGTTGTGTGATTGTGAAAAACAATCAAATAGTCGGCCAAGGCGCGCATTTAAAAGCAGGAGAGCCGCATGCCGAAGTTTACGCTTTGCGTGAGGCTAGGGAAGATGCAGCAGGTGCCGATGCTTATGTAACTTTGGAGCCTTGCAATCATCATGGACGCACGCCGCCTTGTGTGGATGCGTTAATCGCCGCTAATGTCAAGCGTGTCGTGGTTGCTATGCAAGACCCAAATCCGCTGGTGGCTGGTAACGGTATAAAACGCTTGCAGGCACATGGCATTACCGTTGAACTAGGTTTGATGCAGAATGACGCAGTTGCATTAAATATAGGCTTCATTTTACGTATGACGACAGGCTTGCCTTATGTGCGCAGTAAAATCGCGGCAAGTTTAGATGGCCGCACGGCGCTTAATAATGGTAAAAGTTTATGGATCACAGGCGAGCCCGCAAGGTTAGATGTTCAGCATTGGCGCGCCCAATCTTGTGCCATTATCACTGGCATCGGTACGGTGTTAGTTGATAATCCTATTATGAATGTGCGCTTGCCTCATATAACACGCCAGCCAATAAGAGTGATTGTGGATAGTCAACTGCAAACACCTGTCGATTGTAAAATGCTTGCAACCGATAGGTTGCAACAAAGCCCTGTCATCATTGCTTACGCAACTGATGTAAACATTAGAGTGGCTAGCCTTAGTGAGGCAGGAGCTAAATTACTACAGATGCCAAATGCAAACGAGCGTGTAGATTTAAATGCCTTGCTGAAATATTTAGCGCAACATGGCATGAACGAAGTGTTGCTAGAAGCAGGGCAGGGCTTGAATGGGGCATTCTTGCAACAAAATCTCATCCATGAGTTTATTTTTTACTACGCCCCAAAGTTGATGGGTACTGATGCCAAAGGCATGTTTGCCATTGCTGAATTGACCGAAATGCAACAAGCAACCGACTTAGAAATATTGGATGTACGCCAAATAGGCCGAGACCTTCGTTTACGGGCGAAACCTATCATCGTTGCGCCTATCAAAAATACGCCTTAGGTACTATTATGCTCATCGATACTCACTGTCATCTTGATGCGGCTGAATTTGATGCCGATAGAGACGATGTTGCGCTACAAGCGATGCTGAGTGGAGTCTCAAAAATTGTAATACCAGCCGTAGCGCGCGATAACTTTGATACTGTGATTGCTCTATGTAATCGACATAAACATTGCGCTTACGCGCTTGGCATTCATCCTATGTATGTTGATAATGCCATCCCTGCAGATATAGATACGTTAAAATCTTATATAAAGAAAAATAGCCCAGTCGCCATTGGTGAAATTGGCTTAGATTACTTTGTGACTAAAGCCAATATTGAGCAACAAACTTATTTTTTTACCGAGCAACTTAAAATTGCTAAAGAATTTGATTTGCCAGTGATAATACATTTACGTCATGCTGTAGACGACATATTGAAGTATGTGCGCCGCTATGAAATAAAAGGTGGTATTGCCCATGCCTTTAATGGCAGTTTGCAACAGGCAGAGCAGTTTATTGGATTAGGATTCAAGCTTGGCTTTGGCGGCGCAATGACTTATAGCCGTGCAATAAGAATTCGTGAGTTGGCTACCAAGTTACCACTTGAAGTTATTGTATTAGAGACGGATTCACCAGATATACCACCTGAGTGGATAGGTACAAATGGTCGAAATACACCTTTAGAACTTGAAAAAATAGCACAAGTATTAGCAGATTTAAGAGGTGTAAATGTCTCGCAAGTGCTTGAAATTACTAGTGCCAACGCCTTAAAAATATTACCAAAACTACTTGACTTATGCACACCACCTAATCTATTACTTTAACTATGGTAAAAAAACCATAGTAATCAAGGGCTGCTACATAAGCTATTGATTTTGATACAATAAATAATAGGTTAAAATTTAAGCGATTTGAAAAAACCCTTTAAAATTGGCACGTTACAAATTCAAGTCACAACTATTCACAGAGTTATCCACAGATAATGTGGAGAGTAATTTTAACTTCAGGGAACTTTTTAAAAGTCAACTTTTGATTCACTTATTTTTATGATAGTTAACCAGCAATCCTACCGCACGATATGGCCTAATGTGCAAGCACAATTTGTTGAAATCATCGACCAAACGATGCTGCCTTTCACTTTTGAAATTGCGCGTATCACTAATTTGCCGCAAATGATTGTTGCTATTAAAACGATGCAAGTGCGTGGCGCACCTTTAATTGGTGCTGCAGCGGCATACGGTATTGTGCTATCAATGGTGCTAAATACTAGCGATGACTATTTGCATAATGCCGCCGCGCAACTCATACAAAGTCGGCCGACTGCGGTGAATTTAAAGTGGGCAGTACAGCGTATGTTGCGCCTATTATTACCCTTACCTGCAAACAGTCGTTTATCCGCTGCATGGTTAGAAGCATCCATTATTTGTGATGAAGATGTAGTGTTAAATAAAGCAATTGGGCAGCATGGGTTAGGTTTGATCACAACCTTAATGCAAACTAAAACTCGCAATCAAACTAAAGATGTGCAATCTAGCCAGATGAATATTCTTACCCACTGCAATGCTGGTTGGCTAGCTACGGTAGATTACGGTACCGCTTTAGCGCCTATTTATGCGGCGCATGATGCCGGCTTGGCCGTACATGTTTGGGTAGATGAAACCCGTCCGCGTAACCAAGGCGCAAGCTTAACCGCTTGGGAATTGGCTCAGCACGGCGTACCGCATACTGTGATTAGCGATAACGCTGGTGGTCATTTAATGCAGCATGGCAAAGTTGATATACTTATTGTAGGGGCTGACCGCGTGACCAGCACAGGAGACGTTTGTAATAAAATTGGCACCTATCTTAAGGCATTGGCTGCCTTTGATAATCGTGTCCCTTTTTATGCGGCAGTGCCATCACCAACGATTGATTGGACTATTGAAGATGGTATCAAAAACATTGAAATTGAAGAGCGCAGTGCGCATGAAGTTGCTTTTTTACGCGGAAAACTTGCCAATGGTGAAGTTGTAGAGGTCAATATATTGTCAGAGTCTACACAAGTGGCAAATCCTGCCTTTGACGTAACACCTGCGAGGTTGGTCACAGGGATTATTACTGAGCATGGTGTGTATGGAACACAGCAGCTCATTAGTATGCCAAGGTAGCTTATGACTAAAGATTTTGAGAATTTAAGTCAAAAGTTACTGAAAGCCTGCCAAACCTTAGTCAAGCTTTGCTTAAATAAAGGTACATCAGGTAACGCCAGCGTTAGAGGTGAAAATGGTTTTCTTATTACCCCATCAGGCATGGCGGTAGAGAAAATGTCGCCAACTGATATGGTGTGGATGGATTTTTTAGGAAACGCAACAGGGTTAAGGCAGCCCTCAAGCGAATGGCGCTTTCACTTAGATATTCTAAATAATAAACCAGAAGTCAACGCGGTAATTCATACCCACAGTATGTTTGCCACAACGTTAAGCACCTTTCGTCACGATATTCCCGCGTTCCATTATATGATCGCCTTTGCAGGCGGCGATAGCATTCGCTGTGCGCCTTATGCGCTGTTTGGTAGCCAGCAGTTATCAGATAATGCCTTAATTGCATTACAAGACCGCAAAGCTTGCTTATTGGCTAATCACGGTATGATTGCCGTGGGTGAAACTTTAGAAAAAGCTTTGAGCATAACGCAAGAAGTAGAAACACTATGCGAACAGTATCTGCGAGCTTTGCAAGTGGGCGAGCCTTTTATATTGAATGAGCAAGAAATGCAGGATGTGCAAGATAAATTTAAAGGTTATGGTGCTTGGGCAAAAGAAGCGGTTAAGTTAAAGTCTTAAATTTTATTTTCCCATAACGTTTTGAGGGACATTCGTTTTGCGGTAAAATGTAAATCCGTCTGCAATAAATAATAAGTGCCTTTCCATGACCAAATATGTATTCGTAACCGGCGGTGTAGTTTCCTCTCTTGGTAAAGGTATTGCCGCTGCAAGCCTAGGCGCAATCTTAGAATCTCGTGGTATCAAAGTTACCATGTTAAAACTTGATCCCTATATTAACGTCGACCCTGGCACGATGTCGCCATTCCAGCATGGTGAAGTGTTTGTTACGGATGATGGTGCTGAAACAGATTTAGATTTAGGCCATTACGAGCGGTTTATTAGTCAGCGTATGGCTAAGCGTAATAATTTCACCACAGGTCAGATCTACGAAACTGTCATTAAAAAAGAACGGCGTGGTGAATATTTAGGCAAAACGGTACAGGTTATTCCTCACATTACTGATGAAATTAAAGCGCACGTAAAACGTGGTGCAGAAGGTGCGGACGTTGCGATTGTTGAGGTAGGGGGTACAGTCGGTGACATTGAATCATTACCTTTTCTTGAAGCAATCCGCCAAATGGGTTTTGAAGAAGGTAAAACCAACGCTTGTTATATTCATTTAACGTTATTGCCTTGGATTGCTGCTGCTGGCGAATTGAAAACTAAGCCTACACAGCACTCGGTAAAAGAATTGCGTGAAATCGGTATTCAGCCAGATATTTTACTCTGTCGTGCAGATCGTAATATTCCAGATGAAGAGCGTAAAAAAATCGCTTTATTCACAAACGTATCGCCAGAGGCGGTAATTAGTGCGATAGATGCCGATTCAATCTATAAAATACCAGGTTTATTGCATGACCAAATGTTGGATGAGATTGTGTGTCATAAGCTTAATATTTTAGCTAAAGCAGCAGACTTATCTAGCTGGGAAAAAATTGCATTCGCACTTGAGAATCCTAAACATTTAGTGAATATTGCCTTTGTGGGCAAATATGTAGATTTAACTGAGTCTTATAAATCGCTTACAGAAGCGTTGATTCATGCGGGTATTCATACTGAATCAAAAGTAAAAATTCATTATATGGATTCAGAGGATATCGAAGCAAATGGTACTTATATTCTTGATGGCATGGATGCGATTTTAGTGCCAGGTGGCTTTGGTAAACGTGGTACAGAAGGTAAAATTGCCGCGATTGGCTATGCAAGAGAAAACAAGATTCCATATTTGGGTATCTGTTTAGGCATGCAGTTAGCAGTTATTGAGTTTGCAAGAAATAAAGCAAACTTAACTGATGCTAACAGTACTGAATTTAACCCAGAAAGCACCCATCAAGTGGTTGGTTTAATTACTGAGTGGCAAGCCGCAGATGGTAGTGTGGAAACACGTACAACAGATTCTGATTTAGGTGGAACGATGCGTTTGGGCGCACAAGCCTGTTCAATTGTGCCCAATACGCTCTCTGCAAGTATTTACGGTACGCAAGTAAATGAGCGTCATCGTCATCGTTATGAAGTAAATAATCATTACGTTGAACAATTAAAAGCGGCTGGCCTAGTGATTTCAGCTAGAACGCCCACTGAAGACTTATGCGAGATGATTGAGCTACCACAAACTGAACACCCTTGGTTTGTAGCTTGCCAATTTCACCCTGAATTTACTTCAAATCCTCGCTCTGGACATCCGTTATTTACTGCGTATGTAAATGCTGCTTTACAGCATAAAAAAGCTTAATAAGGTTTAATCTAATGAAGTTATGTAATTTTGATGTAGGTTTAGAGCATCCATTATTTTTAATAGCTGGCCCGTGCGTGATTGAATCTAAACAAATGGCCATTGATACTGCTGGTCAATTGAAAGAGATTTGTGCCGCAGTCGGTATTCCATTCATCTATAAATCTTCTTACGATAAAGCAAACCGTAGTTCAAACAAAACTTTCCGTGGTTTTGGCATTACTGAAGGGCTTAAAATCTTAGATGAAGTACGTAGCCAAATCGGTGTACCAATTTTGACTGATGTACACACCACAGAACAAGTGCCAGAAGTGGCAGGTGTGGTGGATGTGCTACAAACGCCAGCTTTTTTATGTCGCCAAACTGATTTTATTACGGCTGTGGCGACTTGTGGTAAGCCAGTCAATATTAAAAAAGGCCAGTTTTTAGCCCCACATGACATGTTGCAAGTGGTGAACAAAGCTAAAGAAGCTAACGGCGGTGCAGATACTATTATGGTCTGTGAACGTGGCGCATCTTTTGGTTACAATACGTTAGTGTCTGATATGCGTGGCTTAGCGATTATGCGTGAAACTCATTGCCCGGTAGTGTTTGATGCCACGCATTCAGTGCAACAACCTGGTGGACAAGGCGAAAAAAGCGGTGGTCAGCGCGAGCATGTGCCAGTGTTAGCACGCGCTGCAGTAGCAAGCGGTATAGCAGGTATTTTCATGGAAACCCATCCTGATCCTGTTAATGCATTATCGGATGGCCCAAATGCTTGGCCAATACACAAAATGCAAGATTTGTTGGCGTTATTAGTGGATTTAGATACATTGGTAAAAAAAGTTGTATTTATTGAGTCAACGTTGTAGATATTTGTTTAGACGTATTAATTTAATTAGACCTATTTTTAAAGTTTAAGGAAAAGTGATGAGCGCTATTGTAGATATTATTGCCCGCGAAATTTTAGATTCACGCGGTAATCCAACTGTTGAAGCTGACGTATTATTAGAGAGCGGTGTCATTGGGCGCGCTGCAGTGCCTTCAGGTGCATCAACGGGGGCTAAAGAAGCCATGGAGTTGCGTGATGGTGATAAAACTCGCTACCTTGGTAAAGGTGTATTGCAAGCGGTTGAAAATGTAAACACAGAAATTACCGAAGCTATTATTGGCTTGGATGCGGAAGAGCAAAGTTTCATTGATAAAACTTTGATTGAGCTTGATGGTACAGAAAACAAAGACCGTTTAGGTGCAAATGCGATTCTTGCAGTTTCCATGGCCTGCGCACGCGCTGCGGCTGAGGAATCTGGCTTGCCGTTATATCGCTATTTGGGTGGATCAGGCGCGATGCAAATGCCAACGCCAATGATGAATATTATCAACGGTGGTGCGCATGCGGATAATAGCGTAGATATGCAAGAGTTTATGATTATTCCAGCGGGTCGCCCAAGTTTTAGAGAAGCGTTGCGTTGTGGCGCAGAAGTATTTCATGCCTTGAAAAAAACATTAAACAAAAAAGGCTATGCGACTACAGTTGGAGACGAGGGTGGTTTTGCGCCAAACTTGCCATCAAATGAATCTGCCATTCAATTGATTATGGAGGCTATTTCTGATGCAGGTTATGAGCCAGGCCGTGATGTATATTTAGGCTTAGATTGTGCAAGTACTGAGTTTTATAAAGATGGAAAATATCATTTAGAATCAGAAGGTTTGCAATTAAGCGCAGGCCAGTTCAGTGATTATTTAGCAACCTGGGTGGATAAATATCCAATCATCAGTATTGAAGATGGCATGAGTGAGTTTGATTGGGATGGCTGGAAAATTCACACAGACCGCTTGGGTAAAACTACGCAATTAGTGGGTGATGATTTATTTGTGACCAATGCAAAAATCTTACGTGAAGGTATACAGCGCGGTGTAGCAAATTCTGTGTTAATTAAAGTGAATCAAATTGGTACGTTAACTGAGACTTTTCAAACCATTGAAACGGCTAAACGTGCGGGCTATACAGCGGTGGTTTCGCATCGTTCAGGTGAAACGGAAGATACGACCATTGCCGATATTTCAGTGGCGACTAATTCATTGCAGATTAAAACTGGTTCAATCTCGCGTTCTGAGCGCATTGCTAAGTACAACCAGCTTTTACGTATTGAGGAAGAGTTAGGCGATGCAAGTAGCTATGCTGGCATGGCGGCGTACTATCAGTTGTTTAAATAGTCGTTTTTAGGTAAGTAGCGCTAAGATTTCCAGAATTTAATTAAGTGAAAGCCTTAACATTAATCTTTGTTATCTTAATTGCCTTGCTACAGTACCCGCTGTGGTTAGGCAAGGGAAGCTGGTTACGTCTCTGGGATTTAAATCGGCAAATCTCAGAACAGCAAGATAAAAATAATGCATTAAAAGCCCGTAACGATACCTTAGATGAAGAGGTGCGTGATTTAAAAAGTGGCCGTGCAGCTATTGAGGAGCGTGCCAGAAGTGAGTTAGGTATGGTGAAGCAAGATGAAGTGTTTTACCAAGTGCTCGAAAATACCATGTCTAAAGTGATCGCACCGCCAGCTAGTGCTACCGAGAATCAAAGTCAAAGAGTAGCGCCTGCAATAGACGCGATTACTGAGGCAGCTTCTATCATTTTATTTAACAAACCTATTGTCACTGATAAGCCTGTAACAACAAGCGATAAACCTAAGTAATTATTACAGTCTATTGACTCTCATCTAGTTGATACGGTAACGGTTTAATGATTAACGGAACATCTTTCCAAAATACATTATCTTGCGTCGCTTTCTCAGCATTAATATTTTCTAGTCTGCATTCAGCCAGTACATCATAGCCAAAGTGGATTGCAGACGTACTACGCACAATTTTACCAATAGCCTGTTGATTATTATCGACTATATCATCACCTACTTCAGGCAACGTATCACTTGCTATATGAGCCAACTGTGTACGACGTTTTACTTTACCTAGGTAATGTGTGCGTGCGACTATTTCTTGGCCTGTGTAACAACCTTTTTTGTAATTTATCGCATTCAGTGCATCTAAATTTAGCATCTGTGGAACAAACTCTTCTTGTGTCTTTAAGATGATTTCAGGGATACCTGCGTTAATCTCTAGCCACTCCCAGCAAGCTGCGCCAACTGACTTGGCATTTTTTTTCAAAGCATTCCAAATAATAGGTGAATTGATAGCGTCACTAAAAATCTCATAACGCGGTATTACCCCTGGGAGTCTCAGTAAAGCGCCATTGTCTAAGCTGACTAATTCATAATCATTTTCTGGCACTTCGGTAAATAAAGATTTAAGTAGCTCGGGTGCATTGCTGCCATTCAAACCCATTTTGATAATCGATTCTGAGACATCAGTGATGACAACTTTGCTACGCATCACATACATTTTTAAACGCTTGCTAATAGACTCAATCAGCTCTTTTGGCATTTGTAAATGCACATGATCATAGTGCGTAAATGCTAAAAAAAATGCCAACATACGGCCTTTTGGGTTGCAGTAAGCAGTGTAGTGCGCATGATGGCCATCTAATAACTTAATATCATTAGT
>JAYTHN010000343.1:0-3401 GCA_043732505.1 Methylotenera sp. | reverse complement strand
ACGTTGTTGCGCCTTGCTACTTCAAGCAACCCTGGCACGCCTAATCTCGAGTCATCGCGTAATTCTAGCGGGTCACAGAAACTATCATCTACACGACGTAAAATGACATCAATACGTTGCAAGCCGCTTAATGATTTCAGCCAAACAAAGCCATCACGCACGGTGAGGTCATCGCCCTGAACCAACGGGTAACCAAGATGCGAGGCTAAATAAGCGTGCTCAAAAAATGTTTCATTCAGTGGGCCAGGCGTGAGTATAACGACGCTAGGACCATTAAATTTTAGAGGGCCAAAATTTTGTGGTGCAATTTGTTGCAGACCTTGACGCAAAGATTGAAAAAACCCATCCAGTCGCTCAACACGTGTATCGCGAAAAATATTGGGAAATACGCGAGACATCGCAGAACGGTTTTCTAATGCATAGCCCGCACCGGAAGGCGCTTGAGTTCTATCACCTAATACCCACATGCGTCCATCTGGGCCACGCGCAAGATCGGCTGCATACAATATTAACTGTCGTTTGCTCAGCAGTTTAACTTTGTCACAAGCGCGGAAAAATCCACTATGGTTGAAAAGTAGTTCTGCAGGTAATAAGCCTTTACGCACTAGTTCTCGTGAACCATAGATATCTGAAAAGATTAAATTAAGCAGTTCGGCACGTTCGACTAAGCCTAGCTCAATATTGTGCCATTCTTCATTGGAGATCAGTAATGGAACAGGGTCAAGCTGCCAAGGGCGATTACTGCCATCAGGATCACCATAAACGTTATAAGTCACACCGTTTTCGCGCAATAGTTTGGAGATTTCTTGATGGCGCTGACCAATTTCTTCTGGCCCAAGTTTTTGTAACGCGCGGATGAAATAATCCCAATGCGGACGGATCTTGCCTGACTGGCTTAGCAACTCATCAAGGATTTTATGCTCATGTTTATACCCAGCAGCTGGGCTCTGCCAATGATCATTTTTTTGATTATTTGAGTATTGATTTGAAATTGACATGTGAAGTCTCTAACTTTGTCATATTTTATACTTTTATGCTGCCAGCATGTGCTTATATTGAGTAAGCTTTGTAAATTACTATGCTGAATAATTAATAGCAAAACTTGAAAGCATCTAAGTAATTATTCAAGCCAATATAGCCATAAAACGGGTTGCTAGTAAGCGCTTTAAAACGCTATGATGACACTTTGACTTATCAAGCAGCTTTTATGACTTATTGTGTAGGTGTATTGCTCGAAACAGGATTCGTGATGGCATCAGATACTCGCACCAATGCGGGTGTCGACCAAGTGGCGACTTTTTCAAAAATGACCACTTTTGAAGCGCTAGGCGAGCGTTCAATGGTGACGCTAACCGCAGGTAACTTAGCCGTATCGCAAGCTGTATTGCAACATTTGAATAAAGGTATTGCGACCAATGAAGAGGCGAATCTTCATAGCGTAACCAATATGTTTGATGCTGCACGGGTGGTGGGTGATGCGATTAGAGCCGTTCATCGTGAAGATGCCGAGCATTTGCGTCATCATAATTCTGATTTCAATATTTCAGTGTTGTTTGCAGGACAAATTAAAGGTGAAAAACCTAGGTTATTTTGTATTTATTCCGCAGGTAATTTTATTGAAGCAAGCCAGGAAACGCCATTTTTTCAAACAGGCGAAACCAAATACGGTAAGCCTATTTTAGACCGCGTGATCAACTACAAATGTAGTTTAGAAGATGCATTAAAATGTATGTTAATTTCATTTGATTCCACTATTCGTAGTAACGTTTCAGTAGATTTGCCAGTAGATGTGATGGTTTATCACAACAATAATCTAAGGATTGATTGTCGCCATCGTATTAACGAAGATGACCCATATTTCTTAGCGATTAGGAGGCATTGGGGCGAAGGTTTGCGCAAAGTATTTGCTGACATTCCTGAGCCAGATTGGTGTTAATTGCATTGTGATTGATTGAGCCGTGTCTAGAATTTGTTTAAGGAAATAGAATTAGAAATGACGTTAGGTAACCTTATTATCATTACAGCGGCTTCTGGTGCGGGCAAAACTAGCCTAATCAAAGCATTGTTAGCTAAAGATGCACATTTAAAGCTGTCTATCTCACACACTACACGGAAGCCCAGGCCAGGTGAAGTGGATGGATCAGATTATCATTTTGTTGATGATGCAAATTTTTTACGCATGCTAGGTGAGGCGCAGTTTTTAGAAAGTGCTGAAGTGCATGAGGCGCGCTATGGCACCTCTCAAGCGGCTTTAGATGGGCCGCTGAATGCTGGTTTTGATGTGATTCTAGAAATTGATTGGCAAGGTGCAGAGCAAGTACGGAGATTGTACCCAAAAGCGGTGAGCATTTTCGTGCTTCCACCTTCAGTTGAAACCTTAGCGCATCGACTGAATACACGCGGTCAAGATAGCAGTGAGACGATTGCGAAACGTGTAGCCGCGGCACGCGAAGAAATGCGCCACGTGAGTGAGTTTGATTATGTTACAATTAACGATGATTTTGCGATTGCGCTACAAGATATTAGCGCAATCATTCGCACGCAACGGCTAGTAATTGCAGTGCAACTGCAACGATATGCTTGCTTGATTGCCTCGCTCACATAAGCCGATTGCTTTAACCTAACACATTGGAAACACCACCATGGCACGTATTACAGTAGATGATTGCTTAGAAAATATCCCAAACCGTTTTCAATTGACCTTAGTGGCTGCGTACCGCGCCCGTCAGTTACACAATGGTGCAGAGCCGCAAGTGAATGTTCATGGTTTACGTGATAAACCAACCGTATTGGCTTTGCGTGAAATTGCAGCAGGCAAAATTGGTGTAGAAATTTTAGCGAACGTTAAGCCTTAATTTTAAGTCCTAATTATGCTAATTTTAGTTTTTAGCCTAGCGTTTAGATTAACTCGAATTTAGATCAAGTTGTGAAAACGTCATGCCAAAAACCGCACCACCACATCAAGCGGATGCATTAAAGTCAAACACAGCCCCCTTGCTGCCTGCGGACAGTGAGGACTCAGCCCTCACACTACGTCTTAAACAATATTTAAAGCCTCAAGATATCGCCCAAATTTGGGAAGGATACCGCTTCTCCTTTAAAGCGCATTATGGGGTGGTACGCAAAACAGGTGAGCCATACATCACCCATCCTGTTTCAGTGGCATGCATTTTGGCTGACTTACACATGGATGTGCCAACCATTCTAGCGGCGCTACTGCATGATGTGGTTGAAGATACGCCTGTGACCACTGCCGAAATCCATTTAATGTTCGGTCAACAAGTGGCTGATTTGGTGGATGGTTTAACCAAGCTTGATAAAATCGAGTTTCAAAGCGCTAGTGAGGCGCAGGCGGAAAATTTCCGCAAAATGCTGCTAGCGATGTCGCAAGATGTGAGGGT
>JAYTHN010000342.1:0-3421 GCA_043732505.1 Methylotenera sp. | reverse complement strand
CCCCAAAAAGATTGGGTGGGCAATGAGCCAGCAAGATTACAAAAAGCCTTGAATGTATTTGAAAATATTCAACTTAACTTTAGCAACACAGGCTTTGGTAAAAAAGTCAGCATGGCAGATTTAATTGTTTTAGCTGGTACTGCCGCAGTTGAAAAAGCTGCGCATGATGCAGGCGTAGCGATTGATGTACCATTTGTGGGTGGGCGCGGTGATACCACTGATGAGATGACGGATGCAGAGTCATTTGCAGTGCTTGAACCTATTCATGATGGTTATCGCAATTGGCTTAAAACTGACTATGCTGCATCAGCTGAAGAGCTTTTATTAGACCGTACGCAGTTAATGGGCCTAACTGCGCAAGAAATGACGGCGTTAATAGGCGGGATGCGTGTGTTAGGCACCAATCACGGTGGCACTAAGCATGGCGTATTCACCAATAGTGAAGGTGTATTAAGCAACGACTTTTTTGTAAACTTAGTAGATATGCGTAATACATGGCAGCCAGCGGGTAAAAATCTTTACGAAATCCGTGAACGTAAAACGGGTGCTATTAAATGGACAGCAACCAGAGTGGATTTAGTATTTGGCTCTAACTCTGTGTTACGTTCTTATGCAGAAGTTTATGCCCAAGATAACGCGAATGAAAAGTTTGTAAAAGACTTTGTGAAAGCTTGGACAAAAGTAATGAACGCGGACCGTTTTGATTTGAAATAATTTTAATTTAACACTGTTAGACACAAACAAACCCAACATTAAAACGGGTATTTAATAAAAATTGCCCGTTTTAATCATTAAGTTTTCAGCTAAATCCCTTAAAGCCCGCCATTGCAGGCTTTTTATTTGACGTTATCATGATAAAAAGTGATTATTTAATATAAGTAAATTATAAAATAGTCGACATAGTAATAAATGCCAAAAAATAAATACTGGTTAACAAACCCAAGGAATTTAAGATGAAAATGTGGCAATGTTTGGTATGTGGTTTAATTTACGAAGAAGAGTTAGGCTGGCCTGAAGATGGCATTGCACCTGGCACCCGCTGGGAAGATGTGCCTGAAAATTGGACTTGTCCTGAATGCGGCGTGACTAAAGCTGAATTTGAAATGGTGGAATTCTAAATTTAAGATCTAATCTTAATATTTAATACCACTACTAAAATGGCAACGAGACTAAATCGTTGCCATTTTTTACAAAGAATTTAGAGATAATCTAATATTTTCAAAATATGTTTAACAAACCACCCAAGTTGAATCTCTGACACCGTCTGCATCAACAGCTTCTTTAGTAGTATGATGAATTAACTTAATCAAGTTGATTGAAGGTTGGAGATTAATCACTTAAGTTACTTTCGATCTGATTATTACGTTTTCAAATCATCATTAAAGGCCTTTGTCATGAAGAAAACTGAGCCATTACAAGATACTGATATAGATAGTGCTTATGAGTCATCGCTGAAAAATGCTTTACATCAATCTAAACAAGCGGAAATTAGTATTCAAGACTCGCTTGAGGATGACACAATCAAAATACCAAATCAGATTTATATGGATGAAATTACTAAGATAAAAAAATCTATCCAGCGCGATTTAATGGATGCAGCTCACCATATGAGTGAAACGGGCAAAGAGCTTAAAGATTGGTTAGGCTTTGATATTGCACTTATCAAAAGCGAACTATGGTTAAACTTTACGGCAGCTACTGACAAAACAACGTTGGAATTACTCAAGTTAAAGCAAATTGCCGCAAAAGTACCTTATCACACTGGTGAGATTATTGGCTTAGGCACACTCACTTGCGATCAATGCAAAGCAAGTTTGCACTTTCATAAGCCAGGGCATATTCCACCTTGTAGTAAATGTCATGGTACAAATTTTCATCGGCTGAATCCTAACCTTTAAATGTTTAAAGTGAACCGTTTATGAAATTTAAAGACTATTACGAGATTTTAGGGGTTGCGCGCACAGCAACCATTGATGAAATTAAAAAGGCTTATCGTAAATTAGCGCATCAATATCATCCTGACGTTTCTAAAGACCCAGCAGGTGAAGAGAAGTTTAAAGAAATTGGCGAAGCGTATGCCACTTTAAAAGATAAAGAAAAACGTGCTGCTTATGATGATTTAGGCCGACATCCATCTGGTCAAGAATTCAGACCACCGCCTGATTGGGCCAGAGGGCAAGGCAATCAAAATGGTCAGGAATACGCGTTCGACGATATTGATCTAGCTGACTTATTTGCAAGTTTTTCTACTGGTAAGCGTAATGCATCCAATCAAAATCGGCCGATGCTTGGGCAGGATTATGAGTTAGCAACACAAATTTCACTTGAAGATGCAAATCACGGCACTACAGTAGGCCTCAATTTTACAGTGCCTGAGTACGATACTCAGGGCCAATTAAAGCAAGTGCCGCATACATTTAAAGCCCGTATTCCAAAAGGTGTGACCAATGGTCAAAAAATGTTGCTGCGTGGTAAAGGTGGCAAAGGTTTTCATGGTGGTGCAGACGGCAATCTATATTTAAACATTAGTTTTGTTGCTCACAAGTTATTTCGTGTCGTTGACCATGACCTTTTTATTGATTTGCCACTTAGCCCATGGGAAGCCTCATTAGGCGCCACCGTGAAAGTGCCTACTTTAGAGAATGCGGTCAATCTCAAAATACCTGTAGGCACGCGGAGTGGTCAAAAACTACGTATCAGAAATCGGGGTATGCCTAAGCAGAATCAAGAACATGGTGATCTTTTTGCGGTTACACAAATAGTAGTACCAACGAATCTTTCTGAAAAAGAACGTGAATTACTAAAAGAACTATCAGATACTTCAACCTTTAATCCACGTGCTCATTTTGAATAGGAGTGACATGATGACCTCAGAACATACTGAATTACTGTCTGAATTAATGTGGCTTGATGAACGTCATGAAGTTTCCCTACATGAGCTCATCGCACTATCAGGTCTCACGCTAGAAGAGCTGCATTTATTAGTGGATAGTGGCGCACTCATACCCAACAACGCTATTTTAGAAAACCTTAGCGCCGATACCTGGCAATTCAATAGTCATTGTCTGGTATCCATACGCACCCTCTCAAGACTCAAACAAGATTTCGAGCTTGAAGCAAATTCATTAGGATTAACCCTGATTTTTCTGGAACGAATTCGCGCACTTGAGTTTCAATTGATCCTTTCTAACGTAACTAAAACTTAGCATTTATTTAATATTTGGCTAAAGATTATTACTTGAAAGCCTGATGTTTACATTAAAATAATTTTGACTTAAAAAGTTAATTTTATTTTTATATGGAAAATACAGTATTATTTATTTTATGTGTACCGTCGATAGGCTGGAAAATCTATGAAAAATATACTTGTTGCTAACCCCAAAGGTGGAAGCGGCAAGACTACGCTTGCAACAAACTTAGC
>JAYTHN010000341.1:0-3424 GCA_043732505.1 Methylotenera sp. | reverse complement strand
GGTTCACGCGTAATCATCGCTAATGTATTTGCGGCAGTTGGCGCGATTTCATCATAAACTTTATCGATTGCCTCTCCAAACCAACGCAGGCTATTGGCTGCTGAATTAACATCTACATTCAAACTGGCGGTAATTGGTTTGCCCATATCCAATGTTTCTAGCAAAGCGAGTTCTTCTTTATTTGCTAATAACAAATCTGCGAAACGAATCATCGTTTGCTTGCGTTCGCGCGGCGACAATCCCGCCCAGCGTACATCATTGAAAGCTGTACGCGCCGCAACAACAGCCAAGTCAATATCTGCAGCTTTACTAGCGGTCACATCAGCTAATTTTCGACCATCTATTGGCGAAAAGCACTCAAAAGTGCTGCCATCTACCGCATTGACACGCTTACCGTTAATAAAGGCACGGCCATCAATTTTTAAAGCTTTGGCACGCGCATGCCAATCTATAGTCACTTCATTATTTTTCATAACCTTATCCTAATCCTATTTACCCTAGTGCCATTTATCCTGAACTTATTTGCCTTGATTTATAGCCCTGCCATACATACATATTTAATTTCAAGGTAATCATCAATACCGTGATGTGAGCCTTCTCGGCCTAGGCCAGATTGCTTGATACCACCGAAGGGTGCCACTTCAGTTGAGATCATACCTGTATTCACACCAACCATGCCATATTCTAATGCCTCTGCCACACGCCAAATTCGACCAATATCACGACTAAAAAAGTAAGAAGCTAAGCCAAATTCTGTACGATTCGCCAGTTCAATCACTTCATCATCTGTTTTAAAACGAAACAGCGGCGCAACTGGCCCAAAAGTTTCTTCACGAAAAATCATCGAATCTGTACTCACATCAGCCAACACGGTAGGCTCATAAAAAGTGCCGCCAAGTGCATGACGTTTGCCGCCTTGTATTAAGGTTGCGCCTTTAGCAAGTGCATCTGCGACATGACTTTCTACTTTTTCTATAGCAGCGTTATCAATCAGTGGCCCTTGTGTCACACCTTCTGTCGTGCCTTCACCTACTTTTAACTGGGCCACTTTCAATGCCAGTTTTTTGGTAAAAGCGTCAAACACACCATCTTGAACAAAAAGTCGATTCGCACACACGCAGGTTTGGCCTGCATTACGGAATTTGCTAATCAAAGCCCCTTCTACTGCGGCATCTAAATCTGCATCATCATATACAATGAAGGGCGCGTTTCCACCCAGTTCTAGCGATAGTTTTTTAATCGTGTCTGCACATTGGCGCATTAAAATACGGCCTACTTCGGTAGAACCTGTAAATGATAACTTAGTGACTACAGTACTTTCACATAACACAGCACCTATTTGGCGTGCATCGCCAGTAATCACCTGCAACACACCGCTAGGAATACCCGCTTCTTCTGCTAATACTGCCAAAGCAATAGCAGAAAGTGGCGTTTGCTCAGCAGGTTTTATAATCATGCTACAGCCAGCAGCCAATGCTGGCGCTGCTTTTCGCGTAATCATAGCAATGGGAAAGTTCCAAGGCGTAATTGCAGCTGTGACACCAATCGGCTGTTTTAGCACCAAAATACGACGATCATCCATAGGCGCAGGAATCACTTCACCATAAACACGCTTGGCTTCTTCAGCAAACCACTCAATAAAGCTTGCGCCATAAGTCACCTCGCCACGCGCTTCCGCAAGCGGTTTACCTTGCTCTGCTGTTAGTAGTTTCGCTAAGTCTTCTCTATGCTTAATAATCAAATCAAACCAGCGCCTGAGTATGACGGCACGCGCCTGTGCAGTTAGCGCTTTCCAGGATTTTTGCGCAATCTCTGAAGCGGCAATAGCACGTGCCGTTTCGCCAGCACGTAGGAGAGGTACTGAACCAACCACTTCACCATTAGCAGGGTTAGTGACCATAATAGTTTCGCCTGAATCTGAACTTACCCATTGCCCGGCCAACCAAGCCAACCCCGGTTTAAGTAAAGCTGAATAATTAAGTGCTATTGAGATTGGCTGATTTAACATGATGTTACCTACTTTGATAATTTGGATTACTTTAAGTGCTTTAGGATTGCTTTAGTTTGAATGCTGTAGTTAATAATTGGCTAACTTAATTGACATGTAAAACTTAACTTCAAAATAAAGTTGAGTTTTACATGCTATGTTTCATACAAGTAATGCGAATAAACCTCGTTATTACTGATTGGTATCACTATAAGCTTGTGCAACTTCATGCTTACGTTTGCGCTCTTGGTGTGAGGTGTAGAAGCTAGAAGCGATTACCGCGATTGTAACTAAGGTGATCGTAACAGTAGCCACTGCGTTGATGGTTGGGTTTAGCCCCAAGCGTGCGCGTGAAAAAATCACCATGGGCAAGGTTGAGTAGCCAGGGCCTGATAAAAATGATGACAACACTACATCATCAAATGATAAGGTAAATGTTAGTAGAAATGCTGACACTAAAGCAGGCATTAGCAACGGCAAGGTCACTAACCTGAATACTTGTAGTGTTTTGCAACCTAGATCCATAGCGGCTTCATCCAACTTACCATCCATTTCGCGTAAGTGTGAGGTGACCACTACCGTTGCGTAGGCTGTACCCAATAAAGCATGGCCCAATAAAATGGTAAATAAACCGCGCTCAGGATAACCTAGCCATTGTTGCAAAGAGACCAACATTAGCAATAATGATAATCCAACAATCACATCTGGCATCACTAGCGGTGTACTTGCCATAGATGATAATAATGTACGGCCTTGAAAGCGTTTATACCTATTCAAAGCAAACGCAGTAAATGTGCCAAAAAATACCAAAATTAAGGCGGAAAACAAAGCGATTTTGAGTGATAAGCCTACTGCCGAGATTAAATCATTATCTTGCATTAACGCGGTATACCATCTAAAGCTCGCATGACTCCAAACGGTTACTAGCTGGGAATCGTTAAAAGAAAATATCACCAAGGTAATAATGGGCATATATAAAAAAACATATACCGCTACCATCCAACTTTGGCTGAACCACTTTATGACGAAGTTATTCATGTTTTAGGGTCCAGTTGTTCAGATTGATATTTATTGTAGATTGCCATTGGTAACAAGATTAGCAATATCATAATCACAGCCACCGCGGATGCCATTGGTCAATCATTATTGCTGAAGAACTCATCCCACAACACGCAGCCTATCATTAGCGTATCTAAGCCACCGAGTAACTCTGGTGTCACATACTCACCCACCGCTGGAATAAACACCAACATAGAGCCTGCGATAATGCCAGCCTTGGAGAGCGGTACGGTAATTAACCAAAATGCTTTAAATGGGCTGGTGCCCAAGTCAGCAGCCGCTTCTAAATAACGTAAATCCAGCTTAGATAAATTGGCATATAGCGGCAATATCATAAAGGGTAAGTAAGAGTAGACCATACCAACCATTAATGAAAAT
>JAYTHN010000340.1:0-11120 GCA_043732505.1 Methylotenera sp. | reverse complement strand
TTCTGAGTGTATTAGCTAGATTATTTAATAACCGTAATGAGCAATTGCTCTACCATAGGGCCAAGCGCCAATGCTGGAATGTAAGTGAGCGCACCTACTAAAACCACAGCACCAATCAGCAAGGTGACAAATAGAGGACCATGCGTGGGCATGGTACCCAAGCTCACTGGAATGCGTTTTTTAGCCGCCATAGAGCCTGCAATCGCTAACACCGGCAAGATGATGCCAAAACGACCTAAGAACATGGCGATAACCAACAGTGTATTGTAGAACGGCGTATTGGCTGAAAGGCCAGCAAACGCACTACCGTTATTGTTAGCCGCAGATGACAACGCATACAAAATCTCACTAAAACCATGTGCACCAGGGTTGGCAATACCAGCGGTACCCGAAGTAACACTGACCGCTATCGCTGTCCCAATTAACACTAATAATGGCGTGACTAAAATAATAATCGCAGTCATTTTCATGTCGAAAATCTCAATTTTCTTACCTAGATATTCAGGGGTGCGGCCTATCATCAAGCCCGCGATAAATACGGCTAACACCGCATAAATCAGCATGGTATAAAGCCCAGAACCCACACCACCGAAAATCACTTCACCTAATTGCATCAGCCACATAGGTACTAAGCCGCCCATCGGCGTAAATGAATCGTGCATAGCATTGACTGCACCACATGAAGCTGCAGTCGTAATGGTTGCAAATAACGCTGACGAAACAATACCAAAGCGCGTTTCTTTGCCTTCCATATTGCCGCCAGATTGTAATGCCGTAACGGTCTGGTCGGCACCGCTAGCTGTCAGTATTGGGTTACCCGCTTGCTCTGCCCAAAGCGCAACACCTAACATGACTACAAACACAATGGCCATGGCAGAAAATACCGCCCAACCTTGCCTTCTATCTCCGACCATTAGGCCAAAGGTAAAACATAAACCCGCTGGAATTAAGAAGATTGCGACCATCTGTAAAAAGTTAGAAAGTGGCGTAGGGTTTTCATAAGGATGTGCAGAGTTAGCATTAAAGAAACCACCACCATTAGTACCGACCATTTTAATCGCCTCTTGCGAAGCGACAGGGCCCATTGCCAACGTTTGGGTCGCAATCGTTTGCGGTACTTGTTTACCAGTGGCATCAGGTGTTGAATATTCTGTGGTTTGCAATGTAGTAATTTCTTTGTAACCATTAAAATTTTGAATCACGCCTTGGCCTATAAAGACTATCGCGAAGATGAATGATAGTGGCAACAAAATATATAAAGTCGAACGCGTAATATCGACCCAAAAATTACCAATTGTTTTTGAAGTGTGTCGCGCAAAACCACGAATCAATGCAATCACAACTGCCAAGCCTGTGGCTGCTGATAGGAAGTTTTGTACTGAGAGTGCCAACATCTGCGTGAGGTAACTCATTGTAGATTCACCTGCGTAACCTTGCCAGTTAGTATTCGTCACAAAACTTACTGCGGTATCGAATGAAGAATCAACAGTCACTGCGGGAAAGTGTTGCGGATTTAGTGGTAGCCACCCTTGCCAGCGTTGTAATACGTATACAGCTATGACGCCAATGACATTAAATATCATCAGCGCAACAGCGTAGTGTTTCCAATTCATCTCTTGCTCAGGCTTTACCCCCAACGCACGATAAATTAAATGCTCAAGCGGGCCACCAAGCTTATTTGCAATAGCTGATTCACCATGCATTACCTTATAAATCCAGATGCCCATTGGCTTGGTAATGACCAATAAAACGGCTAAATATAAGCCTACTTGCACCATAGCATTTGAAAACATGGGTGTATTAGATAACATTAGAAATTCTCCGGTTTAATTAACACGTAGAATAAATATACTAAGACAAATAGCGCTAATAGGCCGCTAATCCAAATCATTGCGTTCATTTTTTACCTTCCCAATTAACCAAAACACAAATTAACAAGTAACAGAATATTAAATAAATCATTATCATGCTGCCACTAATGAAATCCATATTAAAATTTCATTCAAAATAATAGAAATGATATGGTAGGCTTGTTCAAATAAAAATGTCGTAATGAGTACAGCGTAGAGTGTAAAGAAAGTGTAAAAATCGTATAGAAATGCCTATAAGAGATTTTGCTGCATAGCAATTTGTAATTTAGCTATTAAGGTTTAAATAGTGCGGCTACAGCAGTAAGATTAGATGGGAAATAGCAGTGTAGATAAGTAGCAACCAGCCTGTTTACTTGAAATATAGGCTCTCCGGCAGACGTGTTATATAAAAGCTCGCCATAAAAATTTGTTTCTAAGCTAGTATCTACAACTGAATGATGAAAAGTATGACTACGCAATTGTCCAGCTTGCGTATTAGCGGTTTGATAACCTAAGCCGACCAAGCGTGTTTGCATCACGGCGTGTCCAGCCACTAAGCCAGTCATCGTTGCTTTTTTACCATGTTGGTCAGTCAGTGACTCAAGCAAATAAAGCATACCGCCACACTCTGCGTAAATAGGCTTATGGGTAGCATGATGGCGAATGAGTGCGTCGCGCATCGCTACATTATCTTGCAATACTTGCAGATAAAGCTCTGGATAACCACCAGGTAGATATAGACTATCTATTTCTGGCATTATTTGGTCTTTTAGCGGTGAGAAAAAGATGAGTTCTGCGCCTAACTGTTCTAATAAATCCAGATTAGCTTGATAGATAAAAGAAAAAGCGGCATCGCGTGCAATGCCGATTTTAATGCCTTGCAGACTAGATGCCTGTAAGCCCGACATAAGGCTTACAGTTTGTGGTTTTAAAAACGTCACAGCTTCAGGCAAAGTTGCCAATTGCGTTAGCGCAATCGCATCTGCGGCTGCGTTTAATTTATGCTCAATATCGGTTAATTCTTGGGCTTGCACCAAGCCTAAATGCCGCTCAGGTAATGCAAACTCGCTAGATTTAGGTAACCCACCAAAGTACTTTAATGCCGCAGGAATACCCGCCTCTACCATTTCAGCATGGCGTGGGCTAGCGATTGAATTAGCCAAGATACCCGCAAACTTTAGGGTTTTGCGATAACTTGCCAACCCCAAACCAATCGCACCTAATGTTTGCGCAATGCCTTTTGCATCAATTACCGCTAGAACAGGTATACCGAACTTCTCTGCAAGGTCGGCGCTGCTAGGGTTGCCGTCAAACAAACCCATCACGCCTTCAATCAAAATAAGGTCGGCAGTTTCTGCGGCTTCATATAATAAACGCCTGCATTCATTCTCCCCCGCTAACCATAAATCAAGCTGATACACCGCTTTGCCAGAAGCTTGCGCATGCATCATTGGGTCTAGGAAATCAGGCCCAACTTTGAATACTTTTACGTTTAAACCTTGGCGTGTGTAAAAACGTGCAATACCAGCAGTCACTGTTGTTTTACCATGATGGGAACCTGGCGCGGTAATCAATAGCGCAGGGCATGAACAGTTCTCATCAGAGTAATTCAACATCGCTAAAACTCTACGCCTTTTTGCGCTTTAATACCCTGCTCTTGATACGGGTGTTTCACTGGACGAATATCACTCACCAGATCAGCTAATGCAATCAAATCCTCAGTTGCATGGCGGCCTGTCACGACTATATGCAGCATTTCACGGCGTCGCATGAAAACATCAAGCACTGCCGCTAAATCCAAATACTGGTATTTCAATACAATATTCAGCTCATCTAAAATCACCATATCATAGCTAGGATCTTGTATCATGCGCACTGCTTCAGCCCACCCATGTGCGGCGGTTTTCATATCCGCATTGCGGTCTTGCGTATCCCAAGTGTAACCTTCGCCCACCACATGAAAATCACAATTAGCATGCCCACCCAAAATTTCACGTTCCGCACTATGCAACGCACCCTTAATGAACTGAACAACGCCTAATTTCATCTGATGTCCAAGAATACGCATACCCATACCAAACGCAGCGGTAGATTTCCCCTTACCAGTCCCTGTATAAACTATCAGCAAACCTTTTTCTTTTTGAGCTGCAGCTTTCTTCTTTTCAAAGCCCTGTTTATGCTTTTCACTCATGCGTTTGTGAGATTCTTGGTCAGTTTTCAACGTTTATTCCTTTTACTTTTATGGTTAGCACCACACTGAATTAGTCATATCTGTTAACAATTTTGCAATATGATTGCGATCCAGATGGTAGCCAATAAACACGAGTTCAGATTTACTTTTTAGCTGAACATCGTTACTTTGATTGATACTAACGCGCGTACGCACGCCTTGTACAACCATTGCATGTGCAGTATTTTTGGTACGGATAAACCCTTTTGTACGTAATACTGGCTCCAACATTGCGATTTCCACCAAAGCCTGCTGTAAAGTGGCACTTTGTTGCAACTCGGTAGTACGTATCACGAAAGACAGCCAGCCAGGATCCTGCTCATGAAAGTGTTTATGCGTAGCAAGCCCGTGGCCATGGCTAGCCATGCCAGAATGACTATGCCCATTCAATAAAGCCTGATTGGCAAGTGGTGCACTTCCAACTTCTGGCATTGATGGTAATGCAGTATAGCGATGCGGATTGTCAAACAAAGTTGGCTGATGCAGTCGCAAACCTAAGGCCAGCCTTATATCCAGTTGTGCTTTGTAGGCAAGCTCTAGAAAACGTACATTCGGTGCGCGAGCGCGTATGCTCGTTTCAGCTTCCAGCAGCTGATCTTCATTCAGTTCGTCTATTTTATTCAGTACCACTACATCGGCAAATTCAAGTTGCTGCTCAAACATGCTAGCGACTGAATTTTCCAATGAGTGAGCATTCGATTCGCCAGTATTTCGCTCAAAACTATTGGTCAGCAACAAAGGCGTATCTACCACCGCCAGCGTCGCATCTAGGATGAAATCATTCGCTAACTCAGGACCTTGCAAAAGCTCCATCACCGCTGTAGGCAGCGCTAAGCCTGAGGTTTCAATCAATACATGGTCAAAATTAGCACGACGTTTTGCAATGGCTTGCATCGTTGGAATAAATTTTTCATCATCGCCATAGGCAATCAACCCGTAAGCAAAGTCATGGATTTGCACCAATTCATCACCATCAGCCGCTTGTCTAACTAACGGGCCATCAATTGATACCTCGCCAAATTCATTGATTAGTATTGCCAATCGGCGTGCTTGACGGCGTTCTAACAAACTGCTGAGCAAGGTCGTTTTGCCAGACCCTAAAAAACCTGTCACTACAGTGACTGGGATTAGGGCTTGCATGCTAACTTGTCCAACACCAACTCAAATGTAGCAGCCACCTGCGGATATTGCATGTTTGGCTTTGCAATCACGATAATCGGCACGCCTAGCTTTTTTGCCGCTTGTACTTTCGCCATCATGCCGCCTGCATCGCCAGAATCTTTAGTAATGATGCAGTCAATTTTCCAGTCTTGCCATAATGCAATATTAATCGCTTCAGAAAATGGCCCTTGCATCGCGCAGATATGTTCTCTCGGAAGACCAAGCTCAATCGCGCGCTTCATTAGCTCTGGTTCAGGGGTAATACGCGCAAACCATTGTTTTTGCACAGCGTCAGGTGTTTGTAAAAAAGTAGCTAAATCTTTAGAACCTGTGGCTAGAAATATACGCTTGCTGATACTGATAGCAAGTTGCGCTGCTTCTTGCATCGAGTTACAAAACTTAACGCTGGTAAGTAACTCTTTTGGAATAGTTGCACTTGGCCGCTCATACCGTATGTACGGAATAGCGAGTTCGCTCGATAATGTCATTAATTGTTCTGAGATTAACGTGGCGAATGGATGTGTCGCGTCGACAATCACCCTTGCTTGCCGTCCCACCAATGCCTGCCTGCGCGCCTCCATACCTTGGCGACCTGCCCAAACTGCCACACCTGGGCAATCTTGCATCGCTAGCTCACCGCCATATTCAGTCGCAGTAGAAATCAACACTTTGTGACCTTTTGCCACCATTTCACGCGCTAATGCATTGCCATCACCAGTACCAGAAAACACCCAAGCGGCATCTAAAGGTAGCGCATCGGCTTCATTTTCAGCATCAACACCAGCCCAATCATTGTAGCCACGGGGCGTGTAAATGTAATTACCTTTACGCGCAGTAAAGCGGTTACCAATCACAATGGTCGTGAGCATGTCAAATTGCATGGTTAACAGCTCGTCTAACCTATAAATACTCACTTGCTGACCAGGTCTATAGGCATTTTTCACCACGCCGCACAAGGTTTGAGGGCATTTAGATTCAAGCATGATATTTAAAATGCGGTAAACACCTTGCTGCCTGCCTGCACTTTGCACGTTATAAAACACGCAGGCCAAATCTGCTTGTGCGATATGTTGGGCGCGTTGCTCTATCCATTCCCACGGACAGAGCAGGTTTGACAAGCTCAATGTAGCAAAATCATGTGAAAGTGGCGAGCCCAGCAATGATGCACATGCATTTGCTGAAGTAATACCAGGAATTACATTGATTTCAAAAGGCTCATTCTCACTGAACTCCTCAAAGGCAAGTGCGGCCATGGCATAGATACCAATATCTCCACTTGAAATTAAAGCCACTTTTGCGCCACTGCGTGCTTTTTCAATCGCCAATAACGCTCTTTCACGCTCTTGTGTGAGTGGCAGCGTATGTATTTCCTTGCCTTCCAACCACGGTGCTATCCAACTTAAATACAATTCATAGCTAACAATCACATCACTATCGCGTAAGGCTTTTTCGGCACGCGGAATAATCATTTCACTAAAGCCTGGCCCTACAGAGACTAAATTTAAAACACCTTTTTTCACATCACTCTTATTTAAAACACCCGTCATCCTACCAACCCTCTTTTATCTTCTACAATTGCTACGGCCACGCCATCTAAGCGAAATTTTGAAACCACTAAACTGCCACGCACCGATGCCATTAATGCGCACGGCTCGCATACACCAACTACGCCAACGTTTTGCTTTACCCAGTCTGAAGGCTCAGTGACCCATGGTCTATCTTTAACATGCCTACTTGAAAATACGCGCAGTGGAATGTTGTGCTTTGTACAATATTCAAGTAAGCCTGGTTCATTCGCTTTTAAATCAATCGTGGCGATTTCGCGCACATCATTCAAACTACGCTCACCTAACGCACCATCTATTGCATTTTTAATTTTTTCTGCTGATATGCCTTTACGGCAACCAACACCAACCACTAGTGATTTCATTGCTTCAGTCGCAGTAGTCACCACAGGAATCGCACCGATGACACTCGCCACACGATAAGCTAATGCATTTGCACCGCCTTCATGCCCTGCAAGTAAAGAAATAGCGTAACGCCCTGCGCTATCTAATACCACTACAGCTGGGTCAGAAAGCTTACTCTGGATTTGACCATCTAAATACCGCACGGCAATACCGGTAGCCGCAATAAAAATCCACTGCGCATGTTGACGATAACATGATGTAAATTGCGATTTGTGTGGCAGTTCACTATTTAACAAAGGTCGATAGATTTCTCCACCCAATTGCGCTTGCAATATGGCCGCCAAAGACTCATCTTCAGCACGCACCAGCCATATTCCTAAATTCGAAGCATTTGTAGAATTGATTAAATTCACTAAACAAATGCTTTCTCAACATGGACTTTCTCAACATCTCGCTCAACTTCTTGCATTTTTTCATCGCTAACTTTATCGACGACTTTTTTTTTCTTAGGCATTTTAACTACTCTAAAAATATGCGAATACTCTTTATCGTACAAGCGTGATTCGACTTGCGCACCATTACCAAGCGCGGCACCCACCAACATCATGGTGGTTAAGCTCCATTCACCGCGTTTAGTATCTTTAATAATAGTGGCTAGCGTGCCTTCATAAGTCTTTTCTTCTGGCCAAGTGGCTCTGTAAACCAATTTTACAGGCGTATTATCGGGATAATATAAGCGTAAATCCGCCACGATTTTTTTAAGGTGCGGGCCTGATAAAAAGATACACATGGTCGCTTTATGTTGTGCAAGTTTTGCAATCGCTTCGGCTTCTGGCACGGCAGATGCTCGCCCTGAAACGCGCGTTAAAATAATGGTTTGTGATACTTCAGGTTTTGTAAGCTCCGCTTTGACTACCGCAGCTGCAGCGTTGAATGACGATACCCCTGGCACAATCTCATATTCGATACCAAGCGCTTCTAAACGGCGCATTTGTTCTGCAGTTGCACCGTATATCGCAGGGTCACCAGAATGCAAACGTGCTACATCGAAACCTTCCAGCTGCGCACGACGATAACAGGTTTCTTGTTGCTCTAAATCCAATGCGGCCGTATCAAAAATCTCAGCATCTGCTCGACAATGTATCAGCATTGAGGCGGGCACTAACGAACCTGCGTAAAGCACCATAGGCACTCTCCCGAGTATGTTAGCACCGCGCAAAGTAATTAAATCCGTTGCACCCGGGCCTGCCCCTATAAAATAAACTTTCATGCTTTTTTAACGCCTTTCTCTTGGTGTTTTACGGATGAGCATTGTGGCCAAATAGCCCATAGTATCGGTGGCGGATAAGGTCTGGACATTACTGGCTAAAATTTCGCCTGACAGGCCGATGCGTTTGGCAAATGCACATTGATGCGCAATATTCAATTCGCGCAATAACTCCAAAACCCAAGTCAGCCTATCGCCAATTTTCATCAGTACGATAATGTCGTGTGTTTCAATTTCGGTGCGCAAAGTTTCTTTATCTTCAGGGCAAGGCAATATCAACGTACGTTCTTTACCTTCTCCCAGCGGCCAATCAAGTGCTGAAGCCGCCGCAGCGTAACTGGTAATACCAGGGTAGGTTTTATAGACCAAACCCTGCACAGACTCAATCAATTCCGCGAGAATATAGCCGTAAGTTGAATATGTCATGCTGTCGCCTATCGTCAGATAAGCCACATTGTGACCTGCTTGCAATTTTGCTGTGATAGCTTCAGCCAGCTTTTTGTAATGCTCGCTTAATACGCTGCGGTCTGGATCCATATTGAACTCGATTTCTACTAACTTGTGCGCAGGCACATCAATACTAGCTAAACACTGTAAAGCCACTGAAAGCTCTGCGCCGCGCGCTCTTGGTACATAGATCAAATCAGCTTGTTTTAATGCCTCAAAGGCAGCTAAAGGCAAATAACCTGCTGGGCCTGGGCCTACGCCTATGCCCACAAAACTGCCCATTTTTGATGATTTTACTGTATTGCTCATTGCACTTTATCCTAACACCTTATCCTATTACTTAGCCTTGTCCTATTGCTTCGCCATTCAGGTTAAACAACCTGACTTCTACACGCCCAACCAACGGTACACGGTTGTGTGCAAGCTGACTAATCCGTCGTTCAATTTCCATCCAAAACTCCTGCGCGCGAGGTTCATTTTTCAATTGCTCCATCACAGCTTCTACCGTATTTGCTTGCCGCATTTCTTCTACCAGCGCAGCTTCAAATCCACAGTCTGTGGCAACATTCGCCACGGCATTCATCGCCATATTACTTTTGCTGGAATGGGTATCCCAAACGCCATCCAGTACTTTCGCCAGCTTACCTGGATGCCCTGCCAGCCAAAGCACTTCTAATCGACTATTATTTTCTGCCAGTGCCTGCTGCGTAAAATCCAACGCTTCCCCAAGAAAATTGGCGATTTGTATCGCGTGTTGCGAAGGCAAGCCCAGTACCTCTTTGGCAAACTGCCTGCCTATTTTTCCAGGTAAATACGCCACGCTTTTTGCATCGCCACCCAGTGCCACTCTTACATAAACCTCTATCGAGGCAATCCAAGACGCCAGAGATAAAGGTTCAACAATACCGCTAGTTCCTAAAATAGAAATGCCACCTACGATGCCCAGCCTAGGGTTAAAAGTCTTTTTGGCGATTTCTTCACCTTGCTCACAACCAATAGTCAGGTCAAAGCCCGTGTTGTTTAAAAAACCAAAGTTACTACCAGCGCCAGTTTCAATCAGCACATCTTCAACTGCTTGGCGCATCATCAACCTAGGCACAGGGTTAATCGCAGGCTCACCTACAGCAACACGCAAACCAGGCTGGGTAGCAATGCCTACGCCCTTACCCGCTTTAAAACACAAGGCTTTTGAAGTGTTACGACGTACTTCTGCGTAGATGGTTGAACCATGCGTGCTATCAGGGTCATCACCGCCATCCTTCAATACTTCGGCCCGTGTGGTGTCAGCATCTATCCAACGACAATCTTGTATAGGAACGACTAAATAATGTTCACCATCTGGCAACATCACCTTCATTTGCGCGGATTGTTCATTCGCTAGCAAAAGATGTAGTGCGGCCTTAACCGCAGCTGTAGCGCAGCTACCAGTGGTGCGCCCCCGCTTTAATCCGTTGGGCGCCAGTACGCCAAGGCTAAACTCTGTTGGCTCCATTTTGCTCTAAGCTTGTATCTAATGCCGCTAATCGATTAACAGCATCTATCATCAATGCATTGACAATAGTCGCCGCCCACGGTGAACCGCCACGCGTACCACTATTGGTAATGCGCGGCACTTGTAAGCAACGCTTCAGTTCATCTTTACATTCTCGGGTACCAACAAAGCCGACTGGCAAACCAACCACCAACTGCGGACGCCAACCATGCTCGCGTATCAATCTGGTCGCTTCCATAATCGCAGTTGGCGCATCGCCAATCGCTAAGATAATATCGTTACCAAACCTCTCCCATGCGCGGCGAATACCTGCGGCTGAACGCGTAATACCATGCGCTTCAGCCATTAAATAAGTTTCTCTATCATGCACGCCACACCAGGTTTCTATGCCTAGTTGCTCAATTAAGGCACGCTTAAGGCCCGATTGCACCATGGTCACATCCACCACAACACGCCTGCAACGCAACAAGGCGCGAATGCCACTCTCGATTGCACCCGCAGAAAAATACAAATCATTGACTGCTTCAAAATCACCACTCGTGTGCACTAAGCGCTGCAAAGCCGTAAGCTGTTCTGGTGGAAAACTGCTCCAATCGCGAGCGGCAGCGATAATACGGAAGCTTTCGGCTTCTATGAGGTGCGGCACGTAAGCTGCAAAGGCTAGTTTGCTTCCGATATTATTATCTGCGTTACTCATTAAGCCTTCTTTTTCTAATAAACCACTCACCTGCAGATGATGCGCCTGTTGCGGCTCACCTACTTG
>JAYTHN010000339.1:0-3453 GCA_043732505.1 Methylotenera sp. | reverse complement strand
TCCGTCGCAATAAAGATGGTATACCAGCGAAAGTGGAACATATTGAGTATGATCCAAACCGCACAGCGCACATTGCATTACTTTGTTACGCTGATGGTGAGCGCCGTTACATTATCGCACCGCGTGGTATTGCTGCGGGTGCACAATTAATTAGTGGTTCAGATGCGCCTATTAGAGTAGGTAACGCGATGCCGCTACGTAACATCCCAGTAGGTAGCACAATTCATTGCATCGAATTGCAACCTGGTAAAGGTGCGCAAATTGCGCGTTCAGCTGGTACCTCTGTTCAGTTATTAGCTCGCGAAGGTAGTTATGCGCAGTTGCGTTTACGTTCAGGTGAAGTTCGCCGCGTACACGTGGATTGCAGAGCAACTCTAGGTGAAGTTGGTAACGAAGAGCATTCACTACGTTCAATTGGTAAAGCTGGTGCAATGCGCTGGCGTGGTGTTCGCCCAACCGTTCGCGGTGTGGTGATGAACCCAGTTGATCACCCGCACGGTGGTGGTGAAGGTAAAACAGCTGCTGGTATGAATCCAGTAAGCCCATGGGGTGTTAAAACTAAGGGTTATCGTACACGTAGCACTAAACGTACCGATAACATGCGTATTAGTCGTCGTCCGAGAGGCGTAAGGTAATCATGGCACGTTCACTTAAAAAAGGTCCATTTATTGATGGTCATTTGGCGAAAAAAGTAGAAGCTGCAGCCGCTATTCGCGACCGCAAACCAATTAAGACTTGGTCACGCCGTTCTACAATATTCCCAGATTTTATTGGTCTTACTATTGCAATTCATAATGGTAAGCAACACATTCCAGTGTTGATTTCTGAAAACATGGTAGGTCACAAGCTTGGTGAATTTGCGTTAACACGTACATTCAAAGGGCATGCAGCCGACAAGAAAGCTAAGAAATAGGAGCTGATGATGCAAGTATCTGCAATATTAAAAGGCGTTCATCTTTCTCCGCAAAAAGCTAGATTGGTGGCAGACCTTGTTCGTGGCAAGAAAGTAGATCACGCACTTAACATCTTGAATTTTACGCCTAAAAAAGGTGCTGAAATTATTAAGAAGGTTGTTGAGTCCGCAATCGCTAATGCTGAACATAACAATGGAGCTGATATTGATGAGTTGAAAGTAACTTCAATTTATGTCGATAAAGGCATTGTGCTTAAACGTATCCTTCCTCGTGCAAAAGGCCGCGCGGGTAAGATTACTAAACCAACCTGTCACATTCATGTGACTGTCGGTAACTAAAGGATAATCATGGGTCAGAAAATTCATCCAATTGGTTTCCGTCTGAGTGTCCAAAAAAATTGGTCCTCACGTTGGTATGCCAATAGCAAGAACTTCCCTGCGATGTTGCAAGGCGACATCAAGGTGCGTGAGTTCCTAAACAAAAAATTAGCCAGTGCTGCGGTCAGCCGTATTTTGATTGAGCGTCCTGCAAAGAATGCAAAAATCACGATTTACAGTGCACGTCCTGGTGTAGTTATCGGTAAAAAAGGTGAAGACATTGAGTCTTTACGTGCGACTTTACAAGGTTTAATGGGCGTACCTGTTCATTTAAACATTGAAGAAGTACGTAAACCTGAAATCGATGCTACATTGATTGCACAATCGATTGCACAGCAACTTGAAAAACGCGTGATGTTCCGACGAGCTATGAAGCGTGCTATGCAAAATGCGATGCGTCTTGGTGCTCAAGGTATCAAAATCATGAGTTCAGGTCGTTTGAATGGTATCGAAATCGCGCGTACTGAATGGTATCGTGAAGGCAGAGTGCCATTACATACATTACGAGCAGACATTGATTACGGTGTTGCTGAGGCTTTAACCACCTACGGCATTATCGGTATCAAAGTTTGGGTATTTAAAGGTGAAATTTTTTCAGGTAACGTACAAGCGCCAATAGGTGCTACTACAACACCAGTTACTGAGCCAGAGAGAAAAGTAAGAAAGCCGAGGGCTAAAGATGCTACAACCGTCTAGACAAAAATATCGTAAGATGCAAAAAGGCCGTAACAAAGGCATTGCAACTACTGGTAATAAAGTGAGTTTTGGTGATTTTGGTTTGAAAGCCATTGGTCGTGGCCGTTTAACGGCACGTCAAATTGAAGCTGCGCGTCGTGTGATGACTCGCCATATTAAACGTGGTGGTCGTGTATGGATTCGTATTTTCCCAGATCAACCAATTTCTAAAAAACCTGCTGAAGTACGTATGGGTAATGGTAAAGGTAGTACAGAGTACTACGTAGCTCAAATACAGCCAGGTAAAATGTTATACGAGATGGACGGAGTGAGCGAAGAGCTTGCACGTGAAGCGTTCCGCTTGGCTGCTGCGAAGTTGCCAATTGAAACGACATTCATGACTCGCCAAATCGGTAGTTAAGGAAAGGTACGCTAACATGAAAGCAACCGATTTAAGAGCAAAAAGCGTTGAAGAGCTAAATACAGAATTGATTGAATTGCGCCGTGCGCAATTTTCACTTCGCATGCAAGTAGCAACTCAGCAATTATCTAAAGTAGATCAGCTAGGTAAAGTACGCAAAGATGTATCGCGTGTGAAGCTTGTATTGGCTGAGAAAGCGAAACAGGCATAACTATGACTGAAACGACAAAAGTAGTACGCAGCCTTACTGGCCGCGTAACAAGCGACAAAATGGATAAGACAGTTACGGTCTTAGTTGAACGTAAAGTGAAGCACCCATTGATTGGTAAAGTTGTTCGCCAATCTAAAAAGTTTCATGCACATGATGAAACAAACAGCTGCAAAGAGGGTGACTTAGTGACTATAGTAGAAAGTCGCCCACTTTCTAAAACAAAATCTTGGGTTGTGAAAACAGTCTAAGTCTAGTTGGTTGAATTGAGCAGTAAAGTTTACGCAGTTATTAGTAATATTAATTGCGTAAATAGTCTTAGTAATATACAATGTTGGACTTTTGGCGAGCGACGTAATTTTAAATAATTAAGTCATCAGCTCTCGCCCCAATACTGACCGGGTCTATCGGCCATTTTAACCTTAAGATTTTTAAATCGTATTGTTAAAAATGGCTGGTGTTGGTTTAACGGATTAAGTTGGAGATTATTCTCATGATTCAAATGCAATCTCGGCTAGAAGTTGCCGATAATACTGGTGCGCGCTCTGTGCAATGCATCAAGGTTTTAGGTGGCTCTAAGCGTCGTTACGCTGGAATTGGCGACATCATTAAAGTGAGCATCAAAGATGCTGCACCACGTGGTCGCGTCAAAAAAGGCGAAGTTTATAGCGCGGTAGTTGTTCGTACTGCTAAAGGGGTTCGTCGTCCAGACGGTTCTTTAGTCAAGTTCGATAGCAATGCTGCAGTCCTCTTAAACAATAAGCTTGAACCAATTGGTACCCGTATTTTCGGCCCAGTAACTCGTGAATTACGTACTGAAAAATTCATGAAAATCGTTTCATTAGCGCCAGAAGTGCT
>JAYTHN010000338.1:0-11196 GCA_043732505.1 Methylotenera sp. | reverse complement strand
TCAGTTCAGCATCAAAAATTAGGCATTATCGTGGCATCAGAAGGCCGCAGGCAAGCTGAAAAAAATGGTGATAATTTTTTAATTATGCAACATGGTCGACGTTACCAAGGTGAGCGAAGCGCAGCAGATTTTTCTACAACAGAATTTGAAAAATATGCCATCAGAGTCGAAACTGCTGAAGTGAAACAAGAGCCTCCAACTACGCAATCAAAATCCAGTATAGAACTTATTCAAAATAACGATAGTGCTAACAGTGCGGAGTTGCAGTGGCGTCTCGCCATCCCTATTTCAGCACTTATATTAGCGTTGATGGCAATTCCACTCAGTGCGGTAGACCCACGCGCTGGACGCTCAGCCAACTTTGCGTTGGCGCTCGTTATTTATATGATTTACAACAACTTGCTAAGCATTATGCAAGCTTGGGTCGCTCAGGGAAAAGTACATGCATCAGTAGGCTTATGGCCAGTACATTTACTGTTTTTAAGCATCACCATCTATATGTTCCATCGGCGCGCACAGCAACAACCCATTTTACCAAAGTTTGTTTCAAATATTTGGCTGAAAATTCGTACAACAAGCCATGCCGATATCTTGCGATAAGTTAAGAAGTATTTCAATGAAAATTATTAACCGATATCTAATTAATGAAGTAGCCACGAATGTGTTGCTAGTAATGCTGGCACTCATCGCCATGTTCTCATTTTTTGATTTAATTCAAGAACTAGAAAGCTTAGGCAAAGGCACTTATGGCTTGGGGAAAGTACTACTGTTCGTTTTCTTAAGTGCGCCTGGACACGTTTATGATGTGATGCCCGTTGCAGTACTCGTCGGCTGTATGTATAGCTTAGGACAATTTGCGCGGCATTCTGAGTTAATCGTATTAAGAGTCAATGGTTTGTCATTACTTGATATTTCGATGTCATTGTTAAAAGTAGGTGCCATATTTACGATTATGACTTTCTTGATAGGCGAACTGATTACACCACTTAGCGAAAAAGTGGCGCAACGTATGCGTATTAGAGCAACCGACTCCGTGATTGCGCAAGATTTCAGATCCGGTCTTTGGGTAAAAGATGGTAATAGCTTTGTAAATGTGGAAGAAGTATTGCCTGATGCTACTTTACTGAATATTCATATTTACGAGTTTGACAAAAAATTTAAGTTACTCTCCACTAATGATGCCAAAAGCGGTGAGTTTGAAGATGATTATTGGAAATTAAAAGATGTTGCAACCACCACTTTTAATCAAGATGCAACGTATGTCGATAAATCTGCTAACGCTAAGTGGCATTCACTTATTCGGCCAGAGTTACTCAATGTGTTACTGGTATTACCTGAAAAAATGTCTGCTTGGAATCTACACTCTTACATCAATCATTTAGCCATTAATAAGCAAAAAACCACCCGTTACGAAGTGGCTTTTTGTGCAAAAATCATCTATCCATTAGCTTGCTTAGTGATGGTAATTTTAGCTTTACCTTTTGGCTTTGTTCAGCAACGTAACGAAGGTGCTAGCACTAAGATTTTTACAGGGATTATGCTAGGCGTTATGTATCAAATCTTAAATCGGGTATTCGTACATTTAGGGTTATTGAATGACTGGTCACCACTATTTAGTGCGATTACACCTACTATCTTATTTTTAATGGCTGGCTTAGGAATGTTACGTTATGTAGAGCGTCGTTAATTACTATTAAATCTAACCCAGTATGATTCTAGTTTTTAATAATCGATCATGCAAAAATAACCTGTCGCGGTCAATAGTTGCCCACAAAAAACCAATCCCAAACAGCATTAAGCTGATGCTAGCCAATACAAACCTTGCTATTGCCAACTTGACCGGAAGTAACTGACTCTTCTGATCACTGCGTGATGTCACCAACTTTAGCTTCCAAGTTTGCATTGCAAGTGTTTGGCCACTTTTTTGCCAGCACCACACAAAATATATGCCGATAGAAGCCCATAAAAAAAGCTGAAATAAGTAGCGTTTGACACCATGTGTAGCATCCCCCGCCACCCATACAAATAACAATGCGCAAGCAAACGACAACGCGATAACGACTAACGCATCATAAATAAGGCAAGCCCCAAGCTTGAGTAAACTTGGGGCTTCAAATAGAATAAATTGTTTATTTTGCATCATAATATCTTAACCTAACTCTGAAACTCTATTCTAAGTCAGCATCCTTGTAAATGTCAGGTGACTCGGTCCGTAATTTATCACGTTCAGCTTCTGGTAATTTTTGATACTCTGTCCACTTATTACGCAATTCATTTTTTTTATCTGGCGATAAAGACTGAAATTGTTGATGCCTTTTTCTAGCGTTTTCACGCTCATAGGGCGTCATACGACTCCAATTACTGAGTCGCTTTTGCACTAATGCTTGCTTCCCAGCATCCATTTTCGGATAGTCACGAGCAATATCCAGCATTTTTTCTCGCTGCCATGGACGTAAAGTATCCCATTCCGAAGCCAATGGGTTTAATACTTTATGCTGATCATCACTTAATTGTGCCCAAGATACATAGGCATCTTCCGCTAAGGCTAAATGATGAAATGAGAGCCCTGTTAACAATATTGCCCATAAGCTTAATGAAGCAAATGTTAATCTCGCTTGGAAACTAGCCATGTATCAAACCCTTTATCTGCATAAGCCTCTGGTGGTAAATCTGATGCTAGTAAGAATGCATCACTATTTTCTAAATTACTATTCAATTCAAATTGTTGCGCTGCAAAAAACGTCAACAGCATCACACCAGCCAACATCGCTGCAGACATCACACGATGCTGTCCAAAATATTGCCCCACATGACCGCCCAACCATTGCAAAACATTACCACTTTGATGAACGCCTTGAACCGCTTGCTGGCTTGCTAAGTGCTCAACTGCTAGGCTGCGAGCAGTCAACAGGCGATGTGCTGTAACCGCATGAATACGCTGGGCATGATTATCTAACAAGCTACTTATGTAAAGTGCAAGTTGTTCTTCAGACAATTGCTGACCTATTAACATTTGATGTTCATCTGCTAATGTAGGTGTTTCATCTAAACTATTGTTCATATTGTGCTCAATTTTACTCATCGCTCGCCTCCTATTTGTTCGAGCCTATGTTTAATGGCTTAAGTTGGTTTTATTCAAACTCAACTTACCTGAATCTAAATTAGCTAGACCCAATTTATCTAAACCTTGCGTTTTAAGCTCCGCTGCCATGGCATGCACCGCCCGTGAGCAATGTGTTTTAACGCTGCCTTGTGAGCAGCCCATGATATTTGCCGTTTCAGCCACATCCATGTCTTCCCAGTAACGCAGCACAAAGGCTTCCCGTTGACGTCTTGGTAATTTTTCTAATGCACGTTCTATCAATTTAATTGTTTGACTGCGCTCAAGCTGGGCTGATGGTTCATCGCTATCATCTTCAACATCTATCATTTCTAATGGGTCATGTTCCTCTTCCCCATTATTGCCACCCCCAAATGAAGATAATAAAGTCGTCCACAGGTTACGTACTTTTTGCCTACGCCAAAAATCGCGCATAGTATTTTGTAAAATACGCTGAAAAAGCATAGGATATTCCGCTACAGGCTTATCACCATATTTTTCTGCCAACTTCATCATGGCATCTTGCACAATATCCAGCGCCGCATGGTCATCACGCACAGCATAAGCTGTATGCTTAAATGCACGACGTTCTACTGACTCAAGGAAATCTGAAAGCTCTTTAATGGTTGCCATTATTAATATAGTTAATTGCTATTTTTCTTATGTTTAGTCATTCGCTATTGAATTTCAGCGATGTACCACAGACTCACACTGTCTAAAGTATATCAGGTTTAGATTTTGCACTATGCGCAGCATTGGTTACAATCATATTAACGATATAATTGGAGTACGTATGATGTGGCGGTTAATTTTTTTAGGATTGCTTATCTGGCTAGTCATTCATATTTTAAAACGAAATATTGGGCAAATTAAGTCGCCAAAGAATGATACCGATGTAAACACTACCAACACAGAACACCAAACGCACATTGAGGACATGGTGCAATGTGCCCATTGTGCGGTGCATTTACCTAGATCTGAAGCTTTTTTAGTAGGCGGTGCTTTTTATTGCAGCAAAGCACATATTCAAAATAAATGAATTTCTCCTTAAATTAACGATGACATTCATTTAGCTATCAACCCTAATCCAAATGATTACTCATAAAGCAATAGGCGCAGTACTTTAGTGAAAAATCCTAACTTTTCAAAATTAAGCTTTGTAAAGCCAGGTTTGGTAAAACTTAGTGAAGAGTCTATACAAGCTCGTGCGATTGATATTCTCAATATTTTCCGGCTAACACTGAGTATCGTTTTAATTGTTTCTTATTTGTACGTCGGAAGCAAAAATTGGGTAGATAAAGAAAATTCGCAGTTATTTTTTTATTGCGCAACGGCTTATTTAATATTTAGCATCGCAATTTTATTGCTTAATGGACTAGCATTAACTAAGCGCTGGCTGATTCAACCGCCGCAAATCACCATAGATATTGTGTTTATAGTAATGCTTATGCATGCGGCAGGTGGAATGCAAAATGGCTTAGGTCTATTACTCATTGTCACGATTGTCACTGCCAGTTTAGTTAGTAAAGGCCGTTTAGCTTTATTTTATGCAGCCTTAGCTAGCATCGGCTTATTACTTGAGCAGAGCTATCAAATTATTCAATCAGATTTAGCTACCTCATCTTATACTCAGCCTGTGATGCTGAGTATAAGCTGTTTTGCAACGGCCTGGCTCGCATACAGCTTGGCGAATCGTATGCAACGCAGTGAAGCACTGGCCTCAAAGCGTGGCGTTGATCTTGAAAATTTAGCGCAAGTAAATGCGCTTATTACGCAAGAAATGCAAGATGGCGTTATTGTAGTCGATGCTGAGCTTAATATCCGTCATCACAATCTACAGGCAGAATCCCTGCTCGCTTTGCCAACAGAAAGTACTGGGAACCTCACTCTGAGTGACAATGTTCCCAGTATTGCTGAGGTATTTAACCATTGGTCGAAAGGGGATGACATCGATCAAAAACTAATCGTCTCGTTAGGCAATCGCGAATTGAAACTCAGATTTGAGCCTACTAGTGAATTGCGTAGTGCAGGTGCTGTTATTTTTATTCAAGATTGGAGCCAAATACAATCTAGTTCGCAACAAGCAAAATTGGCAGCACTAGGCAGATTAACAGCCAATATCGCCCATGAAATTCGTAATCCGCTCAGTGCAATTAGCCATGCGAACCAGCTCTTGCAAGAAGAAGAAAACTTAAACCCACCTTCGGTACGCATGTTACAAATCATTGCCGATAACATTCACCGTATCGATCAAATTATAAAAGATGTATTAGAACTTAACAGGCGAGATCGCACCCATCAAGAAAAATTTGAGCTCAATGAATTTTTGGCAAATTTTTACACAGAATTTTGTGCAGTTGAAAAAATATCAACATCCCGTTTTCAACTTGAACATTACAAACTAAAACATACGATTGCGTTCGACCAGCGTCACTTAACACAAATTTTATGGAATTTATGCAAAAACGGTTGGGATCATAGCCAAAAACAAATCGCTAGCGTGAATTTAAGTTGTGTAGAAATCGGTAAAAATAGCTTGAGTATTGAAATTAAAGATGATGGTTCTGGCGTTTTAGAGCAAGACCGTGTCAGATTATTTGAGCCATTTTTTACCACTAAAAATACGGGTAACGGCTTAGGTCTCTATATTTCGCGTGAACTGGCTGAAGCCAACGGTGCAAACTTGCAATATCGAGCATTGACGCAAGGTAGTGCGTTTGTAATTCATCTAAAAAAGGCATAATAGCGCATGACTCAAAAACTCAACTGCTTAATCGTCGATGATGAAACCGATATCCGCGAATTACTCACGATGACGCTAGAACGCATGGAAATTGATACTTACAGCGCTAGTAATATTGCTGAAGCTAAAGTGTTGCTACAACAACGTCAATATGCGCTCTGCTTAACCGATATGCAGATGCCTAGTGGTACGGGTTTAGATTTAGTGAATCATATTACGGAATTCCATGCGGGTTTACCTGTTGCGGTGATTACCGCACATGCCAGCGCTGAAAATGCAGTGTCTGCGCTTAAAGCAGGGGCGTTTGATTATCTCACTAAGCCGATTTCACTGAAACAACTGCGCCCATTGGTTGAGTTTGCGCTCAAACTTTCTACTCAAACTAGCAATAGTGCACCTAATACTTTAGAAATGATTGGTGATTCTGAACCAATTAACTATGTAAGGAACATGATTACCAAGCTCGCTCGTAGCCAAGCGCCGGTCTACATCAGCGGCGAATCAGGTAGTGGTAAAGAATTAGCAGCTAAGCTTATTCATAAAAATAGCTCTCGAGTCGATGGTGCATTTATTGCCGTAAACTGTGGTGCGATTCCAGAAAATTTGATGGAAAGTGAGTTCTTTGGCTACAAAAAAGGTGCATTTACAGGGGCGAATCAAGATAAAGAAGGCATGTTTCAAGCGGCAAGTGGCGGCACGCTTTTTTTAGATGAAGTGGCTGATTTACCAATGGCGATGCAAGTTAAATTATTGCGTGCGATTCAAGAGAAAAAAGTACGCATGGTAGGCGGTACAGCAGAAGAAACTGTGGATGTACGTATTATTAGTGCTACCCATAAAAACCTGTGCGAAATGATGGATGCAGGGTTATTTAGGCAAGATTTATACTACAGACTCAATGTAATTCAGCTCAAAATGCCAGCCCTGCGTGATCGCCCGTGTGATATTCCTTTGCTAGCAAAACTGTTGATGGCCAAGCTTTGTAACAACTTGAATATTGCCGTGCCAAAAATTGAGAGTGACGCAAAAAACTACATCAAAAAATTACAATTTCCTGGCAATGTACGAGAATTAGAAAATATGCTGGAACGTGCCCTAGCCTTATGTGATGGCAAAAAAATTACCATTGAAGATGTAATGAATGATGATGCAATTAGGTCAGGCAATGTCAATAAACCATCGTTTGATCTAGACCAAACGAGTGAAGTGAGCTTATCTGATTATTTGGAAGACATCGAAAAAAGAGCGATTGTTAAGGCGCTAGATATTGCCAAAAACAATAAAACCGCGGCAGCTAAGTTGCTTGGTATTAGCTTTAGAACGTTACGTTATAGGCTAATTAAACTAGGATTAGCTAAAGAGGATGGTGCTGACCTAGAGGGTGAAGTACAATAAGGCGGAGTATAACTAGTGTTTGCAGAGGCTTAACTGAATTGAGCCTCTGATCAACGCGAATATATATTTACCTTAATACTAGCACTAGGTAAGCCACATACATGACACCGTTTACCAGCAAGTGCCATACTTTGATGCCACCTTTTGCCATTAAATAACGTAGCCAAATCGCGGCAAGTAAGGTCATTACAATACCCAATACCACTTCGCTTCTTGCTTGCCACGGCGTGAGCATAATACCAATTGCTGGCAATAGTGTGCCTTGAAACACCATAGCACCAGTGATATTACCAAAAGCTAACGTATCTTTACCTTTGCGTATCCACAAAATACTGTTCACTTTCTCTGGCAATTCAGTGGCAACTGGAATGATCAACAAAGACAGTAGCAACGCTGAAATGCCAATAATTTCAGCGGCTGTTTCAACACCGTTAATAAAGCCTTTAGCGCCAGCAATCAATAGTGCAATCCCTAATATAAGTTGTACCATAATCACTGTCATATTGTTTTGTAAGCCAACTCTGCATAAAAACATATCGCTACCAGCTTCTGTAGCATGACCATCTTCTACAAGCGCTTTTGAGGCACGAATCGTCATCATTACGTAAATAAAGTAAGTCATCACCATACAAGCGCTAATAGCGTAACGTATGATAGGTTGGTCATGTGGCACATAAAGTGCAATCGCAGCAAAGCCGAAAGCAATGATGAAAAAATTAAGATCGCGCACTAAACCTGTACGCTCCGGCCTTAAATGGCCTTGAATTCCGCGGCCCTTCCACACTGAAATCGCCATCAGTGATATGGATAAAGTCGCCAACATTAACGGGGCGCCTAAAATAGCACCCACACCAATTTCTTCATTGGTTGCAATGTTTTCAGTACCTGCGAGTAGAGCTAACAAGGGCACCATAGTTTCAGGCAGTGCGGTGCCTACGGCTGCGAATAATGAGCCTGTCACTCCTTCTGATATTTTGAGCTTTTCGCCCAAATGTTCCAATGCATTGGTAAACACTTCTGCCGCGATTAAAATCACGATGAGCATGACAAACAACTGCACAAATACCATGAAAGCTTTTCCTTGTTGACTAATTAATATGATGACTTTATCGGATTACTTTGTTGTATGAGTTAAATTTCGCATAAAATTAATGTCTATGAAATTGTATGCGATCAATGAAGCTGGTTTAGCGGATAACGCCGCCTTTATCGCGTCACCAAATTTTGATATTAGACCTAATCATGAAATAAGTATAATCGTTATTCATAATATTAGCCTGCCCCCGAACCAGTATGGTGGTAAAGGCATTATTGAGCTATTTAATAATGTTCTCAATCCAAACGAGCACCCTTATTATGCTGAAATCTATACCCGTAAAGTTTCATCACACTTTTTGATTCGACGCGATGGCAGCCTCATACAATTTGTGTCCTGCTTAAATCGTGCATGGCATGCTGGCGTATCAAATTGGCAAGGCCGTGAGCGTTGTAACGATTTTTCAGTTGGTATAGAACTTGAAGGCTCAGACTTTGATGCTTTTGAATCTGCCCAATATTTAACGCTTAAAAATTTGCTGAATAGTCTAATGAGTCGCTATGCTATACAAAGTATTGTTGGGCATTATGAAATTGCACCTGGCCGTAAAACTGATCCTGGCCCATATTTTGATTGGTCTAAAATTAGCAAAAAACTATAAACCAAGTTCTAATAACTGCTAGTTTTAAGATTTTTTCACACTATCTCAAACTATTTTCTAGCCGTACTAATCATTAATACGCCAATTAAAACCAAGCCAGTACCACCAAGCTGCAGCCATCTAATATGTTCACCCAAAAAAACATAAGCTAACAAAATGGTTGAAACTGGGCCGATTGAACTAACCAATGACGATTTATTGCTACCAATCCGATGTATGCCTGCGTTTAACAAAATGGCAGCTAATACGGTAGTCACCACCGCCATGAGCAGGCTCAGCCAGTAAACCTGCACTGGTAAATGCCAAATAGAAATATTATGTGATGTACTTGCATAATGCACTCCGATCGCCAACGCTGCAGCGAGCATCGTATCTGCAGTAAAAGAGGTTGACCCAATGCGCGGTATTGCCCAGCCGCTGTAAACCAAATAAGCCGCATAAATTACAGCGCTAACAAAAACTAGTCCCGCACCTAATAATGTATCTGCCGAGCCAGATTTAGTTAATGATAAATCATGTCCAACTGCTAAAGCGACCCCTACGTATGTAATTACCAGCGCAAGCCATTCACGTTTGCCAATATGCTTTTTAAATAATATAGCACTAAAGAAAATCACAATCGCAGGGTATAGAAACAAAATCACCCGCTCTAAACCAGCTGTTACATATTGCAACCCTGCAAAATGTAACAGCATTGGTCCATAACCGCCCAATGCGCCAAATAATGCCAGCATCTAACCGTCATACTTACTGATTTTTAATGTTGCGGGCGAAATATGCACCCACAATGCTAAACCAATAAAAAATGGAGTAGAGAACGCCGTGCGTAAGGCAATTAGCGTAGAGGCATCTACCGCATAGACATTGGCTAATTTAACAATAATGGCCTTAGACGACAACGCGACTGCCGCTACAAGTACCATTAACGAACCAATAAGACTATGATTTGTAGATTGATGAGTTACGGGTTGCATATTACTATTCTTAAATATAATGTATACAACGAGATTTGAAATATCCGAGAATAAACACAAGAATTACGAAATTCTTAATTTAATTGGTTATGGTTTTGCAAAGTTTAATGAACACTTTATTCATGAATTTGGTGTTAATTCAAAGACTGCATTTTATGCAATTTTTGTAACTAATAATATTGCTGAAACTACTGGAACAGTTAAAACTAGACAAGAATTGTTCGACCCTTTCTTTGATAATGGGAGAAAAGGTTGGTGGCAAAACGGAGATGCTTAATATTCATCGAAAATTATTTATTGATAGTTTATTCGGAAGTCTTAACGCCGTAGATTATGCTTCGGTAATTAAATTATATCGTCACGAACAACTTAAATTGCCTAAATATAATAAAAAGTTAATTTCGCCTATTATCAAAAGTAGATTCAAGCAATTACAAACGACAGGTGAAGAAGCTGAAGTATATTTCATCAATAACTATACAAAAATTGTGAACTTCATCAATTGTGAGATTGAAGATGCTAGAAATTTTGGCGATGGCTACGACTTTCAGATTAGAAAGAATGACTCATTCATACTAGCTGAAGTTAAGGGGATAAGAACTAAAAAAGGCGCTTTTAGATTGACCGAGAATGAGTATTCAAAAGCAAAGGAATATAAAAGTGATTATGGAGTAGTTGTCATAAGTAACTTGGAAGATATGCCTAAAATGTCTGTTATCTACGACCCTATTAAAAATATTCAATTTACACAACACACAGTCGATAGTAAGCAATTAAATTTTCATTCAAAATCGTTAGATTGGTAGGCTTATAAATTAAACCTACTTCAGTAAAAAAGTGTAGATAACTAATCATTCAGGAAGTCACACTTTACTACTTCCAAATCTAAAACAACATCCGCTGGATTGCCTTAAACATGCAATGCTAGGTTTACGGACTTCTAAATCCTCAAAAAAATATTCAATCGTTATTCTTTCAACTTCAATACGTTTCATCTGGAATGTTTATGCTGCTAAATAAATTTAGCTAATATATTAGGTAAATTTTATCTTAATTTTCTGCATTTTGATGAGTCTTAAATTATCTCTGAATCACTTTAGCCAAATACTCTAAATTTAAGCCCTCAACTTTTGGCTGCCAAAGTGTTGAATTAACAGGAAAGTCTTTAAACTCGCCTGTGCGCTTGAAGCCTTGCCGCTCGTAAAATGCAATGAGCTCGCTACGGATCGAGATAACGGTCATATGGAAACCTGCCACGCGCCACTCTCTTAGCGCTATTGCCTCTGC